>JBGSKJ010000051.1:0-1641 GCA_041741275.1 Gallionella sp. | reverse complement strand
GCACCGCTAGCCCAACGGTTGGAGTGCAAGGGTGTGACTTGGTCACCATCCAGTAATTCGGCATCCGCCTTGACGAACAGCAGATGCCGTTGCAAATGAGAATGGAACGGAACAATCAACAGACCGTGGTAACGCCGCGTCAGCGTACCGGCTACCGTCCCTCCGGCATAACCGCCTTTGCCGTTTGCCAGCCACCATTCACGCTGTTCCGCGAGTTCGAGATTGGCGCAGACATCTGGTCCGAGACTGACGACTTGCGGAAGTGAATTTTTCATCGTCTCCACCAGGCATTGCGCATGTATGACATGTACCGGTCGCTGTGCTCAGGGAAACTGTCCTGGATGATGCGTTCCGCCTCAAACCAGTCCTGCAAGGCATAACCCAGCACGAAGCCGCGTTTTTCGGCAAGGTGATAGGCTGTTTCCGCGATCACTTCCTGGCGAGATTTGACATCAGTGTTCTGCCTGGATTTTTCTGAAATTGCTTTGCTAGCGGAAGATTTCGCTGCGCTCGTTTTAGTCGGACTCATTGTGCTTTCTCCTTGCCTTACTCTGGTAGTATGCAGCTCATGCCGCACATAATAATTAGACGAAGTTGTGTGCATATCCTTACAGAATTTTTCTAAAGCTTTTCTGCAAGTGTCTTTTCCAGTTTGATCTGATCGACAGTGAAACCGCGGATGCCTTCCGCCAGTTTTTCCGTGGCCATGGCATCCTCGTTCAACTCCCAGCGAAATTCGGCTTCGGTCATGGGGGACGAACGTATCTCGGTTGCGCCGGTATCGTTCAATCGGCGCACCAGCGCACCTTGCGTAGCCTCCAGCTCCTTCAACAAGGCGGGCGCGATGGTCAGGCGGTCGCACCCAGCCAAAGCTAGTATTTCGCCCATATTGCGGAAAGAAGCACCCATAACGATGGTGTTGTGGCCATGCGCCTTGTAGTAAGCATATATCCTGCGCACCGACTGCACGCCGGGATCTTCTTCCGCTGAAAAATCACGACCGCTACGTGCCTTGTGCCAATCAAGGATGCGTCCGACAAAGGGGGAGATCAGTGTCACGCCCGCTTCGGCGCTGGCGCGCGCCTGGGCAAAACCGAACAGTAGTGTGAGATTGCAGTTGATGCCTTCGCGCTCAAGGATTTCCGCCGCACGGATGCCTTCCCAAGTGGAGGCGATCTTGATCAGCACTCGGTCGTTGGGTATGCCCGCCGCGTTGTAAAGACTAATCAACTTGCGTGCCTTGTTCACCGTAGCTGCAGTGTCGAAGGAAAGTCTCGCGTCCACTTCGGTCGAGATGCGTCCCGGGATATACTTGAGCACTTCCAGACCGACATCTACCGCCAGCTTGTCCATGGCATCATGTGCCTGCTGCTCGCGGTCGTTGCTTTGAGACTTGCCCCATGCGATGGCATCGGCGATCAGGGGTATGTATTCGGGCAGTGTGGCGGCCATGAGCAGCAGCGAGGGATTGGTTGTCGCATCCTGCGGCCGGTGATGGTGGATCGCTTCGATATCGCCGGTATCCGCCACGATGGTGGTCATGGATTTGAGTTGTTCCAGCAGGTTGCTCATGTAGTCTCCCGGGCGGTTTGAGTATCACAACGGATGTTCTTGCTGCTTGGTCGCTTTCATCAGGCTAAT
>JBGSKJ010000050.1:0-25131 GCA_041741275.1 Gallionella sp. | reverse complement strand
GCGCTTTGCCTTCGGCTTCCTCCAGATTCGCAGTCGCCCGCGACACCCTTGCCGTTCAGCTAACTCTTCCCCTTGCAGGGCGAGTAGAGGACTTTCACCTCCAAGTAAGTGCGCCCTGCCGGGCGCACCAAATAAAAAACGCGGCACGGGGCCGCGTCCTTGCATTGGAGCAGTTACATTTAGAAAGCCCGGCTGATGCCGATCGACAACGACCACGGTGCAGTCAACTGGCCTGCGGTAACGGCGGGGTCCGGATCGGGATTGGCATACTGGTACAACGGCAGTTGCACGAAGCCGTACAGCCTGGTGTTGGGCGTGACCGAGAAGCTCAGACCCGGGCTGAGATTCAGGTTGCGTCCGCCGGAGTGCGGGTTGGCAGCCAGCCCGCTATCGCGTTCCCTGAATTGCGCATTCAATTGCAACAGGCCGGTGAGTGTCGGGGAGACCGTGTATTGGGTGCCGACATCAAACGCAATTTCTTTGCCCGGGCGGTAGTCATTCCTGGTGCTCAGCGCGGTTTGCACCTGGGCGCTGGTGAACCAGCCCCAGGCCGAATCCGCCACATCCCGATAGTAATAAGCGCCCAGGATCGCATCGGTGCTGCCGCTGCCCGGCTGCAAACTTCTTTCCCCGGCTGCGCCGGGCTGGAATTCCCAATCGGTGCTGCCGGTGGCGAGCTTCAAACCCAGGCGTATTCCGATACCGGACAGGTGATCGCCGGAATCGAACTTGTAATTGCCCATCACGCGAATGTCGCCGAGTTCGCTGAACTTTCCCTGCTCAATGGTGCCGCCGCCGAGACCGTCGGCGATCGTATGCGAGTGGTCGCGCATCACCAGGGGCAGGCCGAGTGCGACGCTGAACTGCCGGTTGATCGCATAATCCAGATCCAGATTCAGGGTTTGATTGATGGTGCGCAGGTTCTCAACCTCATCTGCCGCGGCAGCTGTCGAAAGGTCGTTGGTCACTTTCGACGAGCCGAAGCGCGGGGTGTCGGCTTTGGCGTAGGAGTAGCGCAGGTCGATGCGCAAGCCCTCGGTATTCACCAGACCCTGTGAGTCCCAGTGGGTATTCACCGGGCAAAACGACGAGCCGCAAGATGCGTAAGCGTTGGCGGTGGTGCAGAGTAATGTGGCAAGCAGCAGTTTTATTCTCATTTGTATTTTCCCCCTGTAAATTATTTTGTTATACAAAGTTGCGGGGCGATGTTAGCAAATCTATTGCAGCCGGCCCTGCGGCATATTGCCGCACCCTGCAATTTTCAGAATAGCCATGGGTTTGGTCATGAGTGCATCGAATCGGTTATGCTGTGCGGGATTTTTCAGGGCCGTATAGAGCATACTTTTGCATGAGTTTATTGAATAAATATTCCGGATTGGCGCTGCTGGCCGGAGCGGTTTGCGTATTCGGCTTCGCGCCGTTCGGGATATTTCCGGTCCCGGTGCTGGCGCTCGCGGTGTTGTTCGCCCTGCTGCAGCGCGCCGGTTCGCCGCGCGCGGCGGCGTGGCTGGCATGGAGTTTCGGTTTGGGTCTGTTCAGCGCCGGCATAAGCTGGATCTATGTCGCGCTGCACGATTATGGCGACATGCCGATGCTGCTGGCGGCGCCGGCCACGCTGTTGTTCGCCGCCTTCCTCGCCTTGCTTCCGGCGCTGGCCGGTTATGCTCAGGCACGTATCCCGGATTTGAGTGGCGCCGCGTTCAGGAGTCCGGAAGAAGCGCGGCGCGCCGGGCCAAAGGCGGCGTCCGGCATCCCCGCGCTGGTATCGCTGGCCGTGCTGATGCCTGCGGTGTGGGTGCTGTCCGAGTGGCTGCGCGGCACGCTCTTCACCGGCTTCCCGTGGCTGAGCCAGGGCTATGCGCACAGCGACAGTCCGCTGGCCGGCTATGCGCCGCTGTTCGGCGTGTATGGCGTGTCGCTGATCGCCGCGATCAGCGCGGGCTTGCTGGCAGTGTTGTGGCGCGAACGCTGGAACAAACATGGGCGGATCGCGATGGCGGCACTGGTCGTGCTGTGGTTAGGCGGCGCAGCGCTGCGTGGCATCGCGTGGACGCAGCCGCAGGGCGAGCCATTCAGCGTGGCTCTGGTGCAAGGCAACATCTCGCAGCACCTCAAGTTCGATGAAGACGCATTGGTCGGTACGCTGGAGACTTACCGGCGCCTGGCGCTGCAAAGCGACGCGCGCCTCACCGTGCTGCCGGAAACCGCGCTGCCGTTGCTGCGCCATGAAGTGCCGCAAAATCTGATCGAACAACTGCTCGATCACGCCAGACAGAACGGCGGCGATGTGCTGATCGGTTCGTTCGAACGCGACCGGGGTGGTTATTACAACAGCGTGTTCACCTTGGGTTCCGCGGACGAGCAGCATTACCGCAAACACCATCTGGTGCCGTTCGGCGAATTCATCCCGCTGCGGCCGTTGCTGGGCTGGTTCATCAACGGCGTGCTGGACATCCCGATGGGCGACCTGGCGCGCGGCGGTGCAGCGCAGCCGCCGCTGCAAGTGGCGGGGCAGCAGGTGGCGCCGGATATCTGCTATGAAGATGTGTTCGGCGAGGAAGTCATCCGCCATCTGCCGCAAGCCAGCGTGCTGTTGAACCTGACCAACGATGCCTGGTACGGAGAATCCCATGCCGCTTCTCAGCACAACCAGATCTCGCAGATGCGCGCGCTGGAAACCGGGCGCATGATGCTGCGCGCCACCAACACCGGCGTGACCTCCATCATCGGGCCGGACGGCAAGGTGTTGCAACAATTGCCGCAGCATCAGGAAGCCGTGCTGCGCAGTATGGCACAAGGCTATGCTGGCATCACGCCCTATGTGCGCTGGGGCAATGCGGCGGTGATGCTGCTGATCGCAGCGATGCTGGCTTATGCGTGGGCCAGCCGCAACTCGTCTACACCTCCCCTGAAGTGGGGCAAGCAGGCAATCCACCAAGCGGATGCTCGCACAAGGGGAGGCCGGGAGGGGTTAGAGAGGCAGGGAAGGGTTAAGGGGTGAACTGGCTCTGCTACATCCTGCGCTGTGCCGACGACACCCTGTATTGCGGCATCACCAACGACCTGGAAAAACGCCTTGCAGCGCATAACGAAGGCACAGCAGCCAAATACACACGAGCGCGCGGGCCGGTGGAACTGGTGCTGGTGGAGAATTGCGCCGACAGGTCGGCCGCGCTGAAGCGCGAGATGGCGATCAAGGATTTGACGCGAGCGGAGAAATTATTATTGATCCGGTCAAGTTCGGGATGACAACTGCAAATGCTATCGGCTTTCAATTGCAAGATCACTGTTGGTCTGCTCTGCCGTTCGCCGGTATCGGCACCAGCCAATCCGGGAACAACATGAATTGTAAGCCTACTGCAAGTTGTAGGCGGCCGCCTCGGTGCATTCGATACGCATATCAGCGGTGTATGGATCTAGTTGAACAGCAGATCAGGCAGGAACAAGGTGATCTGAGGTATGTAGGTGATGATGGCGAGAAATACCAGCAGCACCATCAGCCAGGGTAGGGCTGCTCTGGTGACCTGCATGATACTCATTCCGGTGATGCCGCTGGTCACGAACAGATTGAGTCCTACCGGCGGTGTGACCATGCCGATCTCCATGTTGACCACCATGATGATACCGAGGTGTATGGGATCGATACCCAAATGGGTGGCGATGGGGAAAAAGATCGGAGCCAGGATCAGGATGATGCCGGTCGGCTCCATGAAGTTGCCGGCAATGAGCAGGATGATGTTCACCACCAGCAGGAACATCCATGGTTGCATGCCGAACGCCATGATTTGCTCGGCGATGGTTTGCGGGATGCGCTCGGTGGTCAGCACATGGGCGAACAGCATCGCGTTGGCGACGATGAACATCAGCATCACCGTGGTGCGGCTGGCATCCACAAACACCCGGGGCAACTGGTGGAATTTCAGGTCACGGTAGATAAACACCGCGACAAACAACGCGTACACCGCCGATACCGCCGCAGCTTCTGTGGGCGTGAACACGCCCCCATAGATGCCGCCCATGATGATGACCAGCAAAGCCAGTCCCCACATCGACTCCCTGAATTTCGAAAATACTACGCCCAGACTTGCGCGCGGGTTTAGTTCTATGTTCAATTTCTTGACTCGCCAATGCACTGCCAGCATCAGCATCAAACCCAGCATGATTCCCGGAATCACTCCGGCCATGAACATGCGGCCGACCGACACATCAGTTACGGCCGCATACACCACCATCACAATCGAGGGCGGGATCAAAATCCCCAGCGTGCCGGCATTACAGATCACCCCAGCGGCGAACTCCTGGGGATAGCCGTTGCGCACCATGCCGGCGATGACAATGGAGCCGACAGCGACCACGGTGGCAGGACTGGAGCCCGATACGGCGGCGAACAGCATGCAGGCAAGGATGGAAGCAATAGCCAATCCGCCGCGCAGATGACCGACCGCCGCGATGGCAAAATCCACCATGCGTCGCGCGACACCACCTGTAGACATCAATGCCCCGGCCAGTATGAAGAAGGGTATAGCCAGCAAGGTGTAGTGCTCGCTGGTTTCATAGAGTTTGATAGACAGCGATGCCAGAGAATCCTGGGCAAAGAATGCGATGGTCAGCAAACTCGACAATCCCAGACTGATGGCGACCGGCATGCCGATCACCATAAAAATCAGCAGGCAGCTGAAGAGGAAAAGTGTATTCACTTGTTCTCCTCCGTCGCTTTCAGCTTGAGTGCCTCTTCCACTTCATCTGCAAGATGCAACCGGTCAGACTTGCCGGTCACCAGATTCGCCAGCACCGGCAGGAAACGCAATACCAGCAACACAAACCCGACAGGCAGTATGGCGCGCACGGTCCACATCGGGATCGGCATGTCCTCCAGTTCGATACCGGCGGATTTCATCTTCATGACGTAGATCATGGAACCGTAGATCACCATGCCCGCATAAACCAGGCATAGCAACACGGCCACAATGGAAGTGATGCGCCGTGGCTTGGGCGGCAACATCTTGACTACCGCGTCCACCCCGATATGCGCCCCTACCCTCACCCCGTAAGATATACCGATGAATATCATGCCGGCAAACAGCACGCCAGTCAGTTCAACAGCCCAGGTAAAACCGGAGTTGAACACATAGCGCATTACAACTTGAGAAAAAGTGAGCAGCGTCATCGCAGCCAGCAGCAGGGCGATCAGCCACTCATCCAGTCGCTTGAGAAATTTCATGGCACCCCCCTGAAATGACCCCGGCTTTGCCGGGGTCGATAGTCTCATGCTGTCGATTACTTCTTGCCAGGCTTGGCTTGGATTTCGCGGATGACTATTTATTTACATTGGCCTGTTGCGCGGCATCGATCAGATCCTTGCCGATTTCCCCCTCGAATTTCGCCCAAACCGGTTTCATGGCCCTGCGCCACTGTTCCTTTTCAGCTTTGGTGGGCTTGATGACCTTGGCTTTTTTATCCTCGATCACTTTGGCGCGGAAACTTTCGTCTTCTTCGAGGGCGACCTTGTTGCCAACGGCGATCGATTCATTCATGGCTTCGGTCAGGCCTTTCTTGACATCCGCGGGCAGGCCGTTCCACCACTTTTCGTTGGCGATGACCATGTAATCCAGCACGCCATGGTCGCTCTCGGTGATGTATTTCTGCACCTCATGGAACTTCTTGGTATAGATATTGGCCCATGGGTTTTCAGCTCCATCCACCACACCCGACTGCAATGCCTGATAGACCTCGGCAAAAGCGATCTTCTGGGGATTGCCACCCACCGCCTTGAACTGCTCTTCAAGCACATCAGATGCCTGGATACGGAATTTCAACCCATTGGCATCAGCGGGTGTGCGCAAAGGCACATTGGCCGAAAATTGCTTCATGCCATTATGAATGAAGCCAAATCCGACGATACCCTTGCCCTCCATCGAGGTCAGCAGCTCACGCCCTTTTGCGCTGTTCTGAAAACGGCCGACCGCTTCGATGTCGTCAAACAGGAAAGGCAGATCGAATACCTGTAATTTTTTGGTGTACTTGCTGAATTTTGACAACGAAGGAGCCAGGATCTGCACATCTCCGAGCAACAGCGCTTCCATTTCCTTGCCGTCGCCGAACAGCTGGCTGTTGGGGAAGACTTGGACTTCAACCTTGCCGGGCAAAAGCCTCTCCGCAACTTCCTTGAATTTGATCGCGGCCTGACCTTTGGGGGTGCTGTCAGCGACCACGTGGCTATATTTGATAATGATCGGTTCCGCTGCCTGGGCGAGACCGCTGAAGAAAAATGCCAGAACAAACATCATCACAGTGCGTAGTTTCATGATTTTCTCTCCTGATCGAATAGTGTTTTCCTGCCGGGGCGCAACAACCGTTATACAAAAATCTGCATCCGGGTTGCTGTGGGTAGCGATATTACGAGGCTTGGGGAACGAACGCCAGCAGTATTGAAATGATGGCTGAAGCATGGCGGACGCGCATCTGCCTTGGCGAATCCGCCATGGCCGTCATTCTGCAGCGGGAACCGCAGCGCTTGATTATTGGCGCGGCGATTTCTTGGCTTTCGGTTTGGCCGCATCCCGTTCTTTCTTGACCTGGGCGGCAATGTAGCCGACGCTCTTGATGAGATATTTGCCGATCACATCCTCGAATTCCTGATACACCGGAAGCAGGGTCTGATGCCATGCAATGCGTTCCCCGGGCGACAGCACATAAACTTCGGTGGTGTTTGCCGCGATCACATTGGCCAGCGCATCATCATTTGACTTCTGCGCGATGTCGCGTTCGAAGACAGTCGCTTCTTGCATGGCCTGCGTCAAGGCTTCGCGTATATCGGGGGGCAGTTCCGCCCAGAATTTTTTGTTGACGATGACCGCATAGCCGAGATAACCGTGATTGGAGATCGTCAGGTGTTTCTGCACCTGATGCATATTCTGGGTGTAGAAATTTGAAACCGGGTTCTCGGCGCCGTCCACGGTGCCCTGTTGCAAAGCGGAATAGACCTCGCTGAAATCCATCGGTTGCGGGTTCGCACCGAGAGTCTTCATTTGTGCTTCCAGCACCCTGGAAGGCTGGATGCGCAGCTTCAGTCCTTTCAGGTCGGCCACCCGGTGCATGGGCTTGTTCGAACTCATCTGCTTGAAGCCGTTGTCCCAATAGGCCAGGCCGGTCAAACCTTTGGCGGAGAGCTTCCTGAACAGGCTGTTGCCCACTTCGCCATCCATGACGCGATACAGGATCTCGCGATTGGGGAAAATATAGGGCAGATCGAACAGCTCGAACTGGCGCATTCCGATCCGCCCGAATTTCGAAAGGGAGGGCGCCAGCATCTGCACCGCGCCGGTCTGGAGCGCATCGATCTCCTCGTGATCCTTGTAGAGCTGGCTGTTCGGATAGACCTCGACCCTGACCCGGCCAGCGGTACCTTGCTCCGCCAGTTGCTTGAATCTTTCCGCCGCCCGGCCCTTGGGCGTATCGGGCGCGGCCACATGGCTGAACTTGATGACGATCACGTCTCCCGGGTGACCGGCCATATCCAGTTGCCTGATTGTCGTTGTTTGGCTAGCCGGCAGAATGGCTGGTGCTTCCATCAAAAGCGGCTCGGCCGCAACGGCAAAACCGCTGACTCCAAGAGCCAAAGCAAACACCAGCGCGGTACTTGGTTTCATGAGGGCCTCATTTTTTAAGTCCAATATGGTCGACTGCCGGGATACACCTGTGTCGCGCGAACAAATTGACACCAGGTCATGAGCGACAGAATATACAAGAGACCGGCAACGAATGCCACAAACAAGCCGGTCCCGATCACAGTCGAAGGCAAAGTGCCGACATTCCGGCATGAACGGCATGTTGTGCTGACGCCAACAGCGGAATACCAGTAAAATGCGCACCTTTGCAATTGCCCATACCGATACAATCGCCACCAGATGCTTACCTTTCAGCAGATCATCCTGACGCTACAGAATTATTGGGACAGGCAGGGCTGCGCGCTGCTCCAACCCTACGACATGGAAGTCGGGGCGGGCACCTCGCACACCGCGACCTTCCTGCGCTCCCTCGGCCCGGAGCCGTGGAAAGCCGCCTATGTGCAGCCGTCGCGCCGCCCCAAGGACGGTCGCTACGGCGAGAACCCGAACCGCTTGCAGCACTACTACCAGTTCCAGGTGGTGCTGAAGCCCGCGCCTGCCGACATTCTCGAACTGTATCTCGGCTCGCTGAAAGAACTTGGTTTCGATCTGAAAAAAAATGATGTCCGGTTCGTCGAGGACGATTGGGAAAATCCGACGCTGGGTGCATGGGGGTTGGGCTGGGAAGTGTGGATGAACGGCATGGAAGTGACGCAGTTCACTTATTTCCAGCAGGTCGGGGGTGTCGACTGCAAGCCGATCACCGGCGAGATCACCTACGGACTGGAGCGTCTGGCGATGTATCTGCAAGGCGTGGAAAACGTGTTCGACCTGACCTGGACCGAGGGCGTCACTTACCGCGACGTGTATCACCAGAACGAGGTCGAGCAATCCGCTTACAACTTCGAGCACAGCGATGTGGAATTCCTGCTGGTCGCGTTCGGCAGCCATGAGAAGCAGGCCAAACATCTGATGGAACAGCAACTGGCGCTGCCCGCCTACGAGCAGGTGCTGAAAGCGGCGCACACCTTCAACCTGCTGGATGCGCGCGGCGCGATCAGTGTCACCGAGCGTGCGGCTTACATCGGCCGTATCCGCAATCTTGCGCGCAGCGTTGCCGCAGCCTATCTGGATAGCCGCGCAAGACTGGGTTTTCCGATGGCACCGAAGGCATGGGCGGACGAAGTATTGGCACAAACCGCGAAGAAGGCAGCCTTGGCATGACGACAAAAAATCTGCTGGTCGAATTGTTCGTCGAGGAACTGCCGCCCAAGTCGCTGAAGAAGATAGGCGACAGCTTTGCCGATGGACTGACTGCCGGTCTCAAGGCGCAAGGTCTGGCGGCAAGTGATACGCTGGCGACAGCGTATGCTTCACCGCGCCGTCTTGCGGTACATGTCACCAGCGTGGCGACGCGAGCAGCCGACAAACCCGTATCGCAAAAACTGATGCCGGTCGCTGTCGGTCTGGATGCGAACGGACAAGCCACGCCCGCGTTGTTGAAAAAATTGGCCAGCCTCGGTGCGGACACATCGGTGGTACCGCAACTCAGGCGCGAGATGGATGGCAAGGCGGAAGCGTTGTTTTACGACAGCGTGGTGAAGGGGGTAACGCTGGCGCAAGGTTTGCAGATGGCGCTCGATGAAGTGCTGGGCAAACTGCCGATCGCCAAGGCGATGACCTACCAACTCACCGACGGCTGGAGCAGCGTGAATTTCGTGCGTCCCGCGCATGGCTTGGTCGCGCTGCACGGCACGGACATCGTGCCGGTTGGCGTGCTGGGCCTGAGCGCCGGACGCGAGACCCGCGGCCACCGCTTCGAGGCCGGTGTTGCGAAGGTGGTGCTGAAGGATGCCGACAGCTACGAATCACAAATGGAAACTGAAGGTGCGGTGATCGCCAGTTTTGCTGCGCGCCGCGCCGAGATCACCAGGCAACTCGCCGCTGCCGCCGCAAAGGAAGGACTCAAGACGATCGAGGACGACGCGCTGCTGGACGAAGTGACCGCCTTGGTCGAACGCCCCAATGTGCTGGTCGGCAAGTTCGAGACAGAATTCCTGGCCGTGCCGCAGGAATGCCTGATCCTGACCATGAAGGCGAACCAGAAATATTTTCCGCTGCTGGACACCAACGGCAAGCTCACCAACAAATTTTTGATCGTCTCAAACATCCGTCCGGCGGATGCCAGTCTGGTGATCGGCGGCAACGAACGCGTGGTGCGCCCGCGGCTGGCAGATGCGAAATTCTTTTTCGACCAGGATCGCAAAAAACCGCTGGACTCCCGTGTGCTCGGTTTGTCCAAGGTGGTGTATCACAATAGGCTCGGCACACAAGGGGATCGTGTGGAGCGAGTACAGGCCATTGCACGCGCCATCGGCCAGCAATTGGGTGGCGAGGCATTGGCCGCACAGGCCGATCAGGCGGCCTTGTTGGCCAAAGCCGATCTGCTCACCGACATGGTGGGCGAGTTCCCCGAGTTGCAGGGCATCATGGGACGTTATTACGCACAGCACGATGGCTTGAGCGACGACATCGCATTTGCGATCGAAGACCATTACAAGCCGCGCTTCGCCGGTGATGAGTTGCCGCGCAACATGGTTGGAGTTTGTGTCGCGCTGGCCGACAAGCTGGAAACACTGATCGGCATGTTCGGCATCGGTCAGATACCGACCGGAGACAAAGACCCTTTTGCATTGCGCCGTCATGCGTTGGGTTTGATTCGGATTCTGATTGAGAAAGAGTTGCCGCTTGATTTGGATGGATTGTTAGCAATGTCAATTATTACTGCGGACTTGGGTATTCCTGACGGGTTAAGGGAATTTATCTATGAACGCCTTGCAGGAAACATGCGCGAGCAGAGTTACACGGCGCAGGAGGTGGATGCGGTTCTTTCGCAGCAGCCTCAACGTCTTAGCGATATAGCAAAACGCCTGGCCGCTGTGCGTGTCTTCGCCGAGTTGCCCGAAGCCGCTGCACTGGCCGCCGCGAACAAGCGAGTGGGCAACATCCTGAAGAAGGTCGAGGGTGTGGTGGGAAGCGAGGTCAAGGTTGCACTGTTGCAGGAACCCGCCGAGCAGGCGTTAAATCAGGCGTTGGGCATGATCGCGCCCAAGGCGGACGCGGCGTTCAAAGCGGGTGACTACACGGGTTCGTTGCAGGTACTGGCCGCATTGCGCACGCCGGTGGATGCGTTCTTCGACAGCGTGATGGTGAACGCCGAAGATCTGACGCTGCGCGCCAACCGCCTGGCGCTGCTGGCGCAGTTGCAGCAGGCGATGAACCGCGTCGCGGATATTTCAAAACTGGCATCTTAATAACCGTGAAAGGTGAAATGTGAAAAGTGATGCCCTCCCGGCGCTGCGCGCCACCCTCCCTGCCGGGAGGGTATTGGCCTCTTGCCGTTCACCTTTCACTTTTCACCTTTCACTTTTCACGGTTCTCAAATGAAACTCATCATCCTCGACCGCGACGGCGTGATCAATTTCGACTCCGACCAGTTCATCAAGAGCCCGGGGGAGTGGAAGCCGATACCAGGCAGCCTGGAAGCGATCGCGCGTCTGAATCAGGCCGGTTATCGCGTGGTTGTGGCGACCAACCAATCCGGGGTGGGGCGCGGGTTGTTTGACATGTCGACGCTGAATACGATACATGACAAGATGCACAAAGCCTGCTCCCTGGAAGGAGCGCGTATCGACGCGGTGTTCTTCTGCCCGCATGCGGCGGATGCGAATTGTGATTGCCGCAAACCCAAAAGCGGGATGCTGGAGGAGATCGCGGCGCGCTATAACCTCAGCAGCCTCAACGATGTGCCGGCAGTCGGCGATTCGCTGCGCGATTTGCAATCTGCCGCCGCGCTGGGTGCTCGGCCTTATCTGGTGCTTACCGGCAAAGGAGTGAAAACCCAGGCTGCGGGGGGATTGCCGGAAGGCACTCGAGTGTTTGCCGATCTTGCGGCGGTGGCCGCTGAACTGGTTCTAAGTTAAGGTCGATATGCTGGTAATACGCTCGCTGATTTTTCTGCTGTTGCAAATCATCATCACCCCGATCTTCGCGATGCTTGCTTTATTGACATTTCCGTTAAGCCGGCTCACGCGCTATCGCGTCATTTCGCAGTGGGCGAAGCTGATGCTGCCGTTGTTGCGCCTGGTGTGCGGCATACGACATGAAGTGCGCGGTATCGAGAATCTGCCCAAGGAGCCGTGCGTCGTGCTGTGCAAACATCAGTCGGCCTGGGAGACACTGGCCCTGCAGCAGATCTTCCCGCCGCAGGTGTGGGTGTTGAAACGCGAGCTGTTGTGGATCCCGTTCTTTGGCTGGGCATTGGCGCTCACCAGCCCGATCGCCATCAAACGCAGCGATGGCAAAGGTGCGATGAGGCAATTATTGAGGCAGGGCAAGGACCGGCTCGCGCAGGGCTTTTGCGTGGTGATCTTTCCGGAGGGGACGCGCATCCCGTTCGGTCAGCGCGGCAAATACAAGATCGGCGGTGCGCTGCTGGCTGAAAGCGCCGGAGTGCCGGTGATTCCGGTGGCGCATAACGCCGGGAGGCTGTGGGGGCGCAACGCGTTCAGCAAACATCCCGGCCTGATCACGATGAGCATCGGCGCGCCGATCGAGACCAAAGGCCTCAAGGCGGAGCAGATCAATGCGCGCGCCGAAGCGTGGATCGAGAATGAGATTCAGCAGCTCCCCCACTAAATGCTGAAGCGCCTGAAAAATCTGGTCAGTCCCCCCGGCGTCGAGCAGCGCGCCGCGCTGCTGGCCGGCAAGCACATCACCTACACGCTGAAGCGCAGCGACAAGCGCCGCAGCATCGGTCTGCGCATCGACGATCGCGGCCTGACCGTCAGCGTGCCGTTGCGTTCTTCGGAGAAATGGCTGAACAGCGTGTTGCAGGACAAAGCCCGCTGGGTGGTGAAAAAGCTGGATGGATGGCAGGCGAATGTTCCCAAGGAAATGCGCTGGGCCGATGGCGAAGCGATTCCCTATCTGGGCGGGTTGCTTGGCTTGCGCGTGGTGCAGAGTCTGTTCGCTGCGCCCGCCCAAAGGCGGCTCAACGAGCTGTGGGTGTTCGTCGCAAATGACAGCGACACCGCAAAGATCGGGAACGCCGTATCGCTCTGGTATCAGCATGAGGCCGGTAAGCTGTTTGCGGAGCGCGTGGCGTATTACGCGCCGTTGCTGGATGTCGCGCCGCGGGCGGTAAAACATTCTTCTGCGAAAACACAGTGGGGAAGCTGCACTGCACAGGGCGTGGTGCGTCTGAACCTGCAGCTCGTCAGGTTGCCGTTGCGCCTGATCGATTATGTGGTGGTGCATGAGCTCGCCCATTTGCGCGAGATGAATCACTCTGCCAGGTTCTGGGAGGTGGTTGAAAAGGCGCGCCCGGATCATGTAAGGTTGCGAAATGAGCTCAAGGCCATTTCCATCAGCAACACATAAAGTGGTGTCATATCCCGCACAAGTGAATATCCGTATCAACCAATGCCGTTGCCGCTATTTGCAGTGTGCCATTTACTTTATGGCAGTGATGGTTAGAATGGCTCCGGGTTTGCGGTACAGTAACTGATATTTGCCGATATATATATGCGGCACGCCCGCCTCGACAAAAACGGAATGGGGTTCAAATGAAGCGGTCAGAGATTCTGCAGAGCATCTTGCTGGTGATGGTAGCGCTTGCATCGATTGCGGCGCTCGCGTTTTTTTACCAGAAAACCCAGGCCGTCGATCTGCGCGAGCAGAATGAGGTTTTTGAATTGATCAGCGAGCTAAGGGTGATCGACAACCGCTGGGACTACGAAGTACAGCGCGCCCGCAACGAATCCGAGGGCCTTCCCGAACTGATAACCGCCGATGCGGGCGAAAAAGCACTGCGGAGTATCACGCGCATAGCTCAGCGCACCACAAGCCGTGTGCTGAGGGCGGGGTTGACCGATCTCAGGAAGAATATCCAGCTGAAAGCCGAACTGGTCGAGAAATTCAAGCTGGAAAACAGCATATCCAAGAATGCGCTCCGGAGCATCCTGAAAAATATCGCAGAACTTCAAGCCAAGGCCGCTGCACGAAAATCGACACCCGTTCCGTTGACTCATGCCCTGAATCAATTGGCGGCCATCGCGCCCCAATACTATATTCAAATGCAGGACTCTCTGAGCACAAGTTTGCGGGCGGCAACAAGCCAGTTGGGCGCCGCACCCGAGGATTGGCATGACAAAACCGTCCAGATCGACGCTGCGGTGCGGGACATGCTTGCCCATCGGCCGGTCGAGCAGGAGTTGTTCTCCATGCTGGAGGTATTGACTTCCGGTCCGCGCCTCGCCGGCATGGCATTGGCTTACAACAACGAGCTGGAAGTTATTTTTGAAGAAAAAGAGCTTTACCGTGTCTACCTGATCTACTACTCCGGGGCACTGTTGGTCCTGCTCGCTTATCTGGGCTTCAAGATCAAGGCGGCGAATCAAATGCTGGAGCATCGCGTCATGGAACGCACCCATGAGTTGTCCGAGGCTATGAAGCACCTCAAGGAATCCGAGGCGCAACTGATACAGTCCGAAAAAATGTCGTCACTCGGCCAGATGGTTGCCGGTGTCGCCCATGAGATCAATACCCCGCTGGCCTATGTCAAGAACAGTCTGGGCGCCGTAGCGGAGCAGCTCCCCGATATCAGCGGCACGCTGGAACATTGCGAGAAATTGATCGCGCTGCTCAAGGCCGGCGACAATCCGGATGAACTGTCCCGCGAGTTCGCGCAATCCTCGGCAAAAATCGCGCAACTGCGCCAGCAGCACGTCATCGAGGAGCTCAGCGGTTTGGTAAAGGATGGTTTGTACGGCACCGGGCAGGTCGCCGATATCGTCGGCAACCTCAAGAATTTCAGCCGTCTGGATCGCAGCAAAGTGACCAGCTTCAACCTGAATGAAGGGCTGGAAAGCACCTTGCTGCTGGCCAAGCACCTGTTAAAAACGGTCACCGTTGACAAGCGGTTCGGTGAAATCCCGGCGATCACCTGTTCCCCGTCACAGGTCAACCAGGTGCTCCTGAATCTGATCACTAACGCGGTGCAGGCGATGCCTGATGGGCGCGGGAAAATCATATTGACGACACGCGCCGACGGTGAAGGGGTGGCTGTCGATGTGGCGGATAACGGCAGCGGCATTCCGCCGGAAGTGCTGAAGAAGATTTTCGATCCATTCTTTACCACCAAAGAGATCGGCAAGGGTACCGGGTTGGGCCTGTCGATCTCTTACAAGATCGTCGAACAGCACGGCGGCCGAATCAGCGTTGATTCGAAGGTTGGGCTCGGCACCAAATTCACCGTGTGGTTTCCGCTAAAGGCTTCTCATCAAGCCGAACTCGAAGGGTAAGACCCGGCAATGGCTAATCCGAAGAAAATCGGCAAATACGAAATCCAGGGGGTGCTCGGCACGGGCGGTATGGGGGTCGTGTACAAAGGCTGGGATCCCTCGATCGCGCGCGCGGTTGCGATAAAATCGATCAATAAGTCATCACACCAGGGTGGCGAGCTTGACGGGGCGCTGAGCCGCTTTCGCCAGGAGGCGCAGGCCGTTGGCCGCCTGGTGCATCCCCGCATAGTGCAGATTTACGACTACATCGAAGATGACCAGGGCGCCCATATCGTCATGGAGCTGGTCAACGGACAGACGTTGAAGCAGTTGCTTGACCAGAAAATCCATTACGGGATAGCCGATGTCGGGATCATAATCCGGCAGATCCTCGACGGGATCGGCTACGCACACGAGAATGGCGTGGTACACCGCGACATCAAACCGTCCAATATCCTGATCAATGAAGATGGGCGCATCAAAATCAACGATTTTGGTATCGCACATATCGAAGCGTCGGAATTGACGCAAGTCGGTGACCTGCTCGGCACGCCCCACTATATGTCACCCGAGCAATGCATGGGCACCGATGTCGACGGGCTGGCAGATCTGTTTTCGATCGGTGTGATCGCCTATGAGCTTTTGACCGGCAGCAAGCCTTTTACCGGCAATTTCGCCTCGGTCATGAACCAGGTGATCAATGCGCATCCGGTCAATCCTTCAGAGCTGAATCCCAAGCTTGCGCCCTGCATGGATGAGGTATTGCAAAAGGCGCTTGCCAAGGATCGTGCCGACCGTTACCAGACGGCGAGTGAATTTTCCGAGGCATTCAAGCATGCCATCGATGTCTCTCTCGGCGAGCCCGAGACAGATGCGGGGATCGCCGCAACATCTTCCGCGATGCTGCTCAACGCCTCCAGACATCTGACTACTGCCAGCGCCAAGCCGGCTTCCGACGACAGTCTCACGCTGGCCGTGACGACAGGCAATAGTCAGATCAGTCTGGATACCAGCGTCAGAAAGGCGCGGATACTCGTGGTTGACGATGAAGAACGTATTCTGACCGCGCTGAAATCGTTGTTCCGGCACCGCTACCATGTGTTTTGCACCACCGACGGCTACAAGGCGCTCGACTTTTTGAAAAGATACCAGATGCATGTGATCATCAGCGATCAGCGTATGCCGGCAATGCTGGGAGTCGAGTTGTTGCGGCAATCCCGCGAGATATCCCCGCGCAGTGTGCGCATCCTGCTGACCGGATATTCTGATCTTGCCGCCATCGTTGGCTCGATCAACGACGGCGAGATCTATCGTTTTATCAGCAAGCCGTGGGATAACCGGGCGCTGCAGACCATCGTTGCCGAGGCTGTGACGATAGGGCTTGAACTGGCGGATACCAAAGCGGTGATAGCCGAACTGCCCGCCAATATGTCTGCCGGTGTATTGGTGGTGGAAAGTGAAGAGGATATCTTTCGGGTTACACGCGAGCTGGTCGGCGGTCTTTGCCCGGTAGTTTCTGCCACCGACGCGGATTCGGCGCTGCAAATCATGCAAACGAGGGAAATTGCCGTGGTGATCGCCGATGTCGGACCCGGGAAGGACCAGTTGATCGCGATGCTGAAACTGTTGAAACAGGAATATCCGCAGATATTGACCATCGTCACGATCAAGATGGCGGACTCGGAACTGGTGATCGACCTGATCAATCAGGCGCAAGTCTTCCGTATCCTGAACAAGCCTATCAACGTGGGCATGATGAAAAATCATTTGCATGCCGCGCTGCAACGCTACCTGACATATAAGCGGGCGCCGGAATTGTTGCAGGAGCACAGGGTGGCGTCCTCCGGACCGGGGCGCGAGGCAGCGGTTGGCCTTGGTATCCTGGACCGGATCAAGTCGCTGCGGGGACGGTGGTTCGGCGCTTGATGGGTGGCGATGGGCATTCATGTTGCCCGGCAATCGGCAAAATGTTTTTATTGTCACACCCGTCGCGGTCGCGCGCCGGTCATCTATAATTCCCCGCAGTACAATAATCTCGAAGGTGAACGATGCGTTTTGCCACACTCCTGGTTTTTCTCTGTGCGCTTCAGGGCTGCGGACAGAAAGGCCGGCTTTTCATTCCCGCTGCCCAGACTCCGCCTCCGGCGGCGCAACTGCCTGACCAGCAAAGTCCGGCTATGCCCGTTTCCGGGCAAAGCCAATGACCATGAATGATTATTTTAACTATCAAAACGGCGAACTTCGTGCCGAGCGGGTACCGCTGGCGGCTATCGCCGCGCAGTTCGGCACGCCCTGCTACGTCTATTCGCGCGCCGCACTGACAGATAGCTGGCAGCAGTTCTCCGGCGCGCTGCGGGGCAGGGATCACCTGGTCTGTTACGCGGTGAAAGCCAATTCCAACCTGGCGATCCTGAATGTGCTCGCGCGCCTGGGCGCGGGATTCGATATCGTTTCCGGCGGGGAATTGCAGCGGGTGCTGGCGGCGGGCGGTGATGCGCGCAAAGTGGTGTTTTCCGGCGTGGGCAAGACTGCCGCGGAAATGCGCATGGCACTGGATGCGGAGGTATTGTGTTTCAACGTGGAATCCCCGGCCGAGCTGGAGCGTTTGAACGAGGTCGCAAGGGCGATGGGAAAGATCGCCCCGGTCAGCCTGCGCGTCAACCCGGATGTGGATGCGAAGACTCACCCCTATATCTCCACCGGCTTGAAGCAGAACAAGTTCGGGGTCGCTTACGGCGAAGCCGTCGCGCTGTATCGCAGGGCAAGCGGCCTGGCAAATCTGCGCATCACCGGCATGGATTGCCACATCGGCTCGCAACTGACCGAAGTCAGCCCGTTCATTGCGGCGCTGGAAAAGATACTGGTGTTGGCGGATACGCTGGCCGGGGCAGGGATCCATCTGGAACATCTCGATCTGGGCGGCGGCCTGGGCATACGCTACCGCGACGAGACCCCGCCGGCGATCGCCGATTATGTCGGCGCCCTGTTGACCGCACTGGGGAGCCGTCGTGAAAAGCTGATATTGGAGCCGGGCCGCGTGCTGGTGGGCAATGCCGGGGTGCTGCTGACGCGGGTCGAGTATCTCAAGCACGGTGAGGAGAAGAATTTTGCCATCGTGGATGCCGCGATGAACGACCTGATGCGCCCCGCCCTGTACGATGCCTACCATGGGATTTTGCCGGTTGTTCGCGAAAACCTTGCCCGGAAAAGTTATGAAGTGGTCGGCCCGATCTGCGAGACAGGCGACTTCATCGGCCATGATCGCGACCTGGCAATCGCCCCACAATCCTTGCTGGCCGTGCTTTCCGCGGGTGCATACGGGATGAGCATGAGCTCGAATTACAATACCCGCCCGCGCGCTGCCGAGGTGATGGTGGACGGCGACACCGTGCATCTGGTGCGCGAACGCGAGACGCTTGCACAATTGTATGCGGGGGAAAAACTGCTCCCGTGAATGTTGCAATTACCACAAAGTAATTTGCGAAATTTGTTGCACGAATTTTTAAACGTGGATACAGTGCCGGTGCCGCAAGCGTTTTAGGCTGTACACAAGGCGTTTGGATGGTGCGGTCAGTTGTAGTTAATGTTCAAAAACTTTAATGGAGAATGAAAATGGCAACAACCAAGAAAGCAACAGCCAAGAAACCGGCAGCTAAAAAGGCAGTAGCCAAGAAGAAGCCGGCAGCCAAGAAACCAGCAGCTAAAAAGGCAGTGGCCAAGAAGAAGCCGGTAGCCAAAAAAGCCGCGGCAAAAAAGCCGGCAGCTAAAAAGACAGTAGCCAAGAAGAAACCGGCAGCCAAGAAGAAACCGGCAGCCAAGAAACCGGCAGCTAAAAAGGCAGTAGCCAAGAAGAAGCCGGCAGCCAAGAAACCGGCAGCTAAAAAGGCAGTGGCCAAGAAGAAGCCGGCAGCCAAGAAAGCCGCAGCTAAAAAGCCGGCAGCTAAAAAGGCAGTAGCCAAGAAGAAGCCGGCAGCCAAGAAGGCTAGCAAGGGTATTCTGGGCGCGTAATACTGCCTCGCAAGGGGCGGTCGTCTTCCGCCCTTTTTAGTATCTGCAGGCCAAGCTTTCACGACGACCCGTATGATTTACGGGGACGTTGTGCTTTCCGCGTCAAATCAAGAAAATCGTCGCCAATCCCAGGAAGATGAAGAATCCGCCGCTGTCCGTAATGGCGGTGATCATCACGCTGGAGCCGATCGCCGGGTCGCGCCCGAATTTTTGCATGATGAGGGGGATAGCCAGTCCGACGGTAGCCCCCACCATCAGGTTGAGCAGCATGGCACTGGTCATCACGATACCCAGCGCTATGCTGTGATACAGGAAGTAGGCGAACAACCCCGCGACGCCACCCCATACCATCCCGTTCAGACCGCCGATAGCCAGTTCCTTCAGCAGCAGGCGGCGCGCATTTTCGTGGGTGATCTGGCCCAGAGCCAGCGATCGTATGATGATGGTGGTGGTTTGATTTGCCGAGTTGCCCGCAATGCCGGCAACGATGGGCATCAGCGTGGCCAGCGCGACGAATTTTTCTATCGTCCCCTCGAAGCTTCCGATCACGCGAGAGGCAAAAAATGCGGTGCAAAGATTCAGTGCCAGCCACAACCAGCGGTTCTGCGCGCTTTTCCACACCGAAGCGAAAATGTCTTCTTCCTCGCGCAAACCGGCCTGGTTGAGCAAGTCGTTGTCGGACTCGGTGCGGATGAAGTCCAGCACCTCGTTCACCGTCACACGCCCGACCAGTTTCCGGTCTTCGTCCACCACCGGCGCGGAAACCAGATCGTAGCGTTCGAAAGCCTGCGCGGCCTGTTCCGCCTTTTCCTCCGGGTGCAGTTGTATGGTGTCGGTCAGCATCAGGCTGGCGACGATCACATCCGGTTCGTTCACAACGATGAGATTGATCGGCAGCACCCCTTTGAAGCGGTCGTCCCGGTCCACCACAAAGACCTGGTCGGTGTGGTCGGGAAGCTCGTCGAAGCGGCGCAGGTAGCGCGATACCACTTCCAGCGTGACATCATCGCGGACCTGGATCATGCTGAAATCCATCAGCGCGCCGACCGAATCTTCCGAATAGGACATCGCCGCGCGCAACTGTTCGCGTTCTTCGACGGACAGCGACCTGAACACGTCGCGCATCACGTGCTGCGGCAAGTCCGGCGCGAGGTCGGCGATCTCGTCAGCATCGAGATGCTCGGTCGCCTCGCGCAACTCCTCGCGGCTCATTGCCGCGATCAGCGATTCGCGGACCGAATCGGAAACCTCGATCAGGATATCGCCGTTACGCTCCGGTTTGACCAGTCCCCATGCCAGCATCCGCTGCTCGATGGGCAGGGCTTCCAGGATGTAGGCGATATCCGCAGGGTGCAGGCTGTCCAGCTTGTGCCGCAACTCGGCGATGTGCTGCTTGTGCACTATGGTGTCGAGCAGGACGTGGCGATCTTCACGCGGCAGTTCCTGCCGATGAACGACCTCCTCGAGCAGGGCGTGCTTGTGCAGCAGGGATTCCACCTGCTTGAGGTGATCCTGCACATTTTCGGTGTAGTGGTGTTCCGTGTTGGTATCGGTCATGGCACGCGCCTTGGAAGCTGTCTCGAATCGCGCGCTATTGTAAAGAAATCGCCGTCCTGATGCTCAGGGAATTTCCACCTCGCCCATGCGCCCGAGAATGATGGCGGTATTCTTCTGCAAGCCGCGCGCTTCGCGATGCCTGTCGTAGTAGCGCGGATTGGGCACCATCGCGGCGAGTTTGGCCGCCTGCGCCGCGGATAGCTGTGCGGCGGCGACACGGTAATAATGACGCGCGGCCGCCTCCGCGCCGAACACGCCGTCGCCCCATTCGATGACGTTCAAATAGATCTCGAAGATGCGCCGCTTGTCCATCACCGTTTCCAGCATCACCGTGATCGCCGCCTCTTCCAGCTTGCGCCACGGCGTGCGTTTGGTGGAAAGAAACAGATTCTTGGCGAGCTGCTTGCTGATGGTGGAGCCGCCCGCGACGATCCTGCCTTTCCTGATGTTTTTCTCGTAAGCCTTCTGGATGCCTTCCCAGTCGAAGCCTTCATGGTCGACAAAACGGGCATCCTCGGCGGCGACCAGCGCGCGCTTGAGGTTGCCGGAAATCTTTTCATAAGCGACCCATTTGTGCCGGAGCTCGGCATCCGGATCCTTGTCCTGCATGATCTCCAGCCGGGTTTCCATGAACGCGCTGGTGGAAGGGTTGAATTTCACCCACCAGCAGATGTGCGCGAACAGCCAGACCTGGTAAAGCAGCAGCACGGCGAAAAATATCACCATGCCGTGCCAGGTCCAACCCCAGATTCTTTTCATCATGACTTGCCCTTCGGCATACTCATTACGGGCGTAGCGCCGCGATGACCGGAGCGGTTTCTGGGCGCACACTGCGCCATAGATAAAATGCTTCGGCGGCTTGCTCGACCAGCATGCCGAGGCCATCTGAAACCAAAGCGGCACCCTGTTCGCGGGCAAACTTCATGAACGGCGTTTCGCGTCCGTACATCATGTCGCAGGCGAGTGCGCCGGGGGCGAAGATGCCGCGCGGCAGCATCGGCATTTCGCCCGACAGGCCGCTGGAAGTGGCGTTGATGATGCAGTCGAATGTCTTTCCGTCCAGATCGGCATAACCGAAAGCCGCAATCTGCCCTTGTGCCGCGAATGCCTCGCCAAGTTGCCGCGCTTTTTCAGGGGTGCGGTTGACCACGCTTAATTTCGCCCCCGCGCCCATCAGCGGCAGAACTGCGCCGTAAGCTGCGCCGCCGGCACCCATCAGAAGCACACGCAGACCGTTGAGCCGGAATCCCAGATTATTCTCGATGTCCCGCACCAGCCCGGCACCATCGGTGTTGTCGCCAAGGATAGTGCCACCGTCGAACTTGAGCGTATTCACTGCCTGGGCCGCCTGTGCGCGCTTTGATAATTGTGTGGTCAGTTGAAATGCCTCGAACTTGAACGGCACGGTGACACTGCAACCCTTGCCGCCTTCCTTGCGCAGCCGTTCAACCGACGCGGCAAAGCCGTCCAGCGGCGCGAGGATGGCCTCATAGCTGATGTCCTGCCCGGTCTGTTCGGCGAACATCCTGTGGATCTGCGGCGATTTGCTGTGGGCGATGGGGTTGCCGATTACGGCGTATTTGTCGGTCATGATGATTACTCACTCTCAAGTCGGTCCGACTGGGTAAACGTCCAGGTGCGGGTGATGGTCAGGATGTCGGTGTCCCTGGTGATGTTGGCGGGCAACGGGGCATAGGGTGCGGCGAGTTTGACGATGCGCATCGCCGCCGCATCGAGGATGCGCTGGCCGGATGATTTGCTCACTTCCATGCTTTCCACGCTGCCGTCCGCGCGTATCGAGACGCTGAGTTGCAGCTTTCCGTAGAGTTGCTGGCGGCGCGCCTGTTCAGGGTAATTCAGGTTGCCGATGCGCTCCACTTTTACGCGCCAGTCCTCGATGTACTGCGCGAAACGGTATTCCCGGGTGCGGGCGCCGATGAATTTGCGGCGCGGCAACTTTTGATAAGCTTCGAAGTTCTTGCTGATCTGCGCCTCCAGGCGCGCGATCTCCAGGCTCTTCTGTACCAGGTCATCGCCGCTGCTGGCAGCGTTGACCTTCTGTTTCTTGAGCTCCGGTACCACCACGGTGTGGTCGCTCTTCAGCCTGGTCAGCATCCGCCTGGTTTCATCCTCGAGTTCGGCGAGGCGCTTGCTGCGTTGCTCGGGAGTGAACTGCCGGTCGTCGCGTATCGTGGGCAGCGGGGTTTTCGCGCGCCGGTCTTCTGCGGTATTCCCGCCGCCATCCAGGTTGGCCTGTGCCAGCGCGTCGGCTTTTGACGGCCTGGATTTTGACTTGCTGTTGACCAGCACGACTTGCAGCGGCTGCATCAGGCTTGCCATGCTGTGCGGATCGGGCATCACCAGCGCGATGCCGAACAGCGCGAAAACGTGCAACGCGACGGAGAACGCCATCGATATAGACAGGGGTGTCATGGCGGGTGCTGGCAACATCGACAGTCTGGCTTTGGTGCCTGTCAGCAAACTGCCTCCTCCACCGCCGCGACGAAGCGTGTCTGGACATTCAGGTCGAGCAGATCGATATCACCGACCGCCAGTTGCACGCGGGTATTGGCGGGCAATTCCGGCAGCGATGGCGCGCGGAAGACCAGCGGGATACCGGTGACCTTTACCAGATTTTCGCGCAACACGATGGCCTCAACGATCAACTCGCGCGGCGCTTCGGTTGTCCTTTCCCCCGCGGGGCGTGAAAGGGCTTCCATGCCGGCCTGTTCCTGCTGCAGCCAGCGCAAACACCAGTAGCGCTCCATGTCCCTCTGGAATTCGCCGTAGATGCCGTACATGGTGTCGAAGTCGCGCATCACGGTGTAAAGCGCGGGGTCGTTCTTCGGGTAAGCGGGTTCCCCGTCGCGCAACATCGCGATGATCTGGCGCTGGTTCACCATGTCCACATAGCGGCGCAGCGGCGAACTCGACCACATGTATTGCGCCACACCCAGTCCCTGGTGCGGCGCGGCGACCGTGCTCATCTTCACCTTGCCGTTTAGCTGGGTGCGGTAGATGCCGGTGAAGCCGTGCTCGGCAAGGTGTTTGCCCCACTCGCTGTTGACCAGGATCATCAGCTCGGAAACCACCTTGTCGATCGGCGAGCCGCGGCGCCGTTGCGTGATGCTGACGCGGTTGTTCTCGATGTGGAAGTTGTAATCCATTTGCGTGCTGTTGTCGGACGGTTTGCCGCGCACCGCTTCCAGCTTTTGCACCAGGTCCCACAGCAGCTTCAGCTCGCTGGCGTAGGGATAGTCGAGCTTGCCTGCCGCCAGCGTCTCCTCGTTGAACAGCGGCTCCAGCGTGTCGTGGCGCAGGTTCGCGGCGATATGTATCTTTTCGACACGGCTTTCGTGACCCAATATCGCCAGCGTTTCGCCGTCCACCTCGTTGTACATCGACAGCGCGGGGCAGACGCGATCCGCGCACAGCGTAAAAGCCTGCACCACACTGTCCGGCAGCATGGTGATCTTGGCTCCGGGCATATACACCGTGGACAGACGCTGCGCGGCGATCCTGTCGCCATCCGAGTCGCGCGGCAATCCCAGCGCGGGTGCGGCGATATGCACACCGATGCGCCAGTTGCCGTTGGCCAGTTTCTCCACCGAGAACGCATCGTCGATCTCCGTGGTGGTGGCATCGTCGATACTGAAGGCATTCACACTTGCCTGCGGCAACTCGTCCCACGCGCTTATCGCGACAGGCGGGAAATCCGTGCCTTTGGGGAAATGCTCGAACAGGAATTTCTGCAGATGGTAATCCTGTGTGGAAGGCAGCGCGCCGCAGCGCTGCAGCAGATGCGCTGCGGACAGATGCGTCGCGGCGCAGGCCGCTTCCAGCGCCTTGACTTCGAGCGTGTTGCGATCCGGCTTGTAGAGCAGATGCGGCAGGTGTTCGGTGAATTCAACCGGCAATTCGAAGCGGCCGAGCTGTTCGGTCATGCGCGCCTGCAACGCCAACTGCTGGCGTTTCTTCTCGGCCCCGGCCAGTGCGGCCTTGAGTACATCGGGCGGCGCGGCGCGATAGCGGCCTTTGCCCTTCCTGTGAAAATAGATCGGCGCACTGTGCAGGCGTAGCAGCGCGGCCGCCGCTTCCAGCGAGCTCGGCGCATGACCAAAATATTCGGCAGCGATCTGCTCGAAACCGAACTCGTCCGGCGGACAGCACTCCCACAGGAAATCCACCTCGACTCCTGCCGCGATGGCCTCCGCCTGTGCCAGGAAATCGTCCGGCGCGGGCTGGCTGAAGCGCAGCATCATGTTGGCCGCTTTGACCTTGCTGCGCTTGCCGGACACGCTCTCGATCTGGAGCGAAGTGGTGTTGTCGGCCATGATGCTGCCGACCTTGAAAGAGCCGTCTTCTTCGTAAAGGATGTTCATTGAGGGGTGCGGGAAAATTTGCGGCGGATTATAACAGTTTGGGCAGGCAACCCATGGATGACCCGGGCAGCATGACACGGGCAGCATGACACGGGATCGAGTAGGGGACGGAGTTACCCCCGTCGCCCTCTCACACCACCGTACGTGCGGTTCCGCATACGGCGGTTCATTAAACATGCTGGAAGCGTTGCTGTGTATCCAGCAACGAAACCAACCCCAGTGCATCAAAGAAGC
>JBGSKJ010000049.1:0-35297 GCA_041741275.1 Gallionella sp. | reverse complement strand
GCTTCTTTGATGCACTGGGGTTGGTTTCGTTGCTGGATACACAGCAACGCTTCCAGCATGTTTAATGAACCGCCGTATGCGGAACCGCACGTACGGTGGTGTGAGAGGGCGACGGGGGTAACTCCGTCCCCTACTCGATCGGCCGGTGTGCGGACGCGCCGGCAGGACGTGCTACTTGGCTGCGGCCAGATGCGTCACGCCGCCGAAACTGCCGATCCATTGGCTGCCGTCAGGGGCGGTCGCCATCGAAAATATCGTGTTGGAGAACAGGCCGTCGTCGGTGGTCAGGATCTTAAACTTGCCGTTTTCGAAACTGGCCAGGCCGTTGTTGGTTCCGATCCACAATTTTCCGGCCGGGTCCACGTGCAGCATGAAGACATGGTTGCCCGGCATGCCGTCGGACATGGTGTAATTGCGCCATTTCTTTCCGTCGTAACGCGACAATCCGCCGCCCCAGGTACCGCACCACACCACACCTTCGCGATCGACGATCAGTGAAACGATGTAATTGGGGTTAAAGGCGACGCCGGTGTCGCCCAGCCCCATTTCCTTCTTTTGCTTGGCGTGGTGCTCGGAGAACTTGGCCGGGTCGGTGCCGAACTGCGGGTCGTTCTTGATCTTGTCGTAATCCGCGCCCACCCCTTTGGCGTGATTCCAATTCTGCCACTTGTCATCCTTGAAGCGCGCCAGCCCTCCCTCGGTGGCCAGCCAGATCTCGCCGTCCTTGCCTTCTTCAAGGCTATACACCCAGTCGTTCGGCAGACCGCCGTTGGTGTTTTCCACCGTGTAGACATCCCATTTGGAGCGATCCATCAAATCACCGCCGCGGACGCGGTTGGCACCGGACCAGGTGGCGATCCAGATATCGCCGTTGCGCACTTTCAGTGTCTTGTAAACAAAGGCATCTGCCAGCCCGTTTGGAACATTGAGGTTCTGCCACTTGTCCTGCTTCTGGTCGTACAGGGAAAGCCCGCCGCCATAAGTGCCCGCGGCGATGTAATCGCCCAGTCTGGTGACATTGAACACGCCATTGGACAGCAGGCCGTTGGACACGTTGAAGATGCGATATTCGTCGGTGCCGGTATCGTGGCGGATCACGCCACCCGAAGTGCCAATCCAGACGACCTTGCCTTCAATGAATATCGACTTGACGTTGCTGTTGCCGACCCGGAAATGGGTGAACTTGGCGTTCGGATCTTCCTTGAGTTTTCCTGCCAGGGCATCTTCCTGGCCCAGCGGGGGATGGCCGGCCGGCAACCCGGAACCCTGTTGTGCCGCCGCATCCGGCTTGGGTTGGTCTGCCTGCTTCGAGTTCATCGTGTAAATTCCGGCGACCACACCCACCGTGACGACCGCGATTGCTGCTACCAGTTTTATATTCAGCTTCATTTATAAATCCCCTTGAGTGCCGTTATCTGTCTAATGTTAAGTTGTATTGCAAATGTTCAGTTGTATTGGTTGTATTCAAAGATGCTGCTCACCGGCCGATGCGAGTCACGCCGCGCCGCGAGCCGGCCCAGATGTCTCCGTTGGGCGCCACCGCAAGCGCATAGACATGGTCTTCGAGCAGTCCGGTCTGCTTGGTGTAGTTGTGCCAGCTTTTCCCGTCATAACGGCTGATGCCGCCGTTGGTGCCGAACCACATCACGCCGTTGGGTTCCTGGGCCATGCTGTATATGATATCTCCCGCCAGGCCGTCTTTGGTGGTGTAGTTATGCCAACTCGTGCCATCAAAGCGGCTCACACCCGCACCCCATGTACCGGCCCAGACCGACTGGTCCGGCGCCACCTGGATGCAGAACACATAGTTGGGATTGTAGGTGAATTTTCCGTCTCCCGAGAACATGCTCAGGTCATGGCGGGAGCGGGTTCCGAGCCCGGTATTGGTGCTTGCCGGCAGGTTATTCGTGTTGGGTGCGCCCATTCCGTCCTTGTGATTCCAGGAACGCCAGGTCTTGCCGTCAAACATCGAAACACCGCCTTCCGTGCCGAACCACACGCGGTCCTGTTTATCCACGGCGATACCGTACACCCACTCGTTGATCAATTCCTTCACGTAGGTGGTGAATTTCATCGTCTTCAGGTCGACATGATTGACCCCGGCCCAGGTGCCTATCCACACATCGCCGTTATGCTGGCTGGCGAATGAGTAAACCCAGTAGTCGGCCAGTCCGTGCATCGGGAAATAGGTCTTCCATGCGCCGTCGCGGTAACGCGAAACGCCGCCGGCGTTGGTGCCGAACCACTTGTAGCCATCGTTATCCACGCTGATGGCGAACACATATTCGTTGGCCAATCCGCTGTCGCGGGTAAAGGTGTTGCGCACGTTGAAAGTGGTAAGGTCTATCTCGTTCACGCCGACGGAAGTGCCGACCCAGAGGGCATTCTTGTCGGGTTCTATGGTAAGAGCGCGGACGTTGACGTATTCGCCCACTTCGAACTTTTCGATCACGCGCGGCAGGGGAGCGTTGTCGGGTTTGGATTCGGCACATGCAACACTAAAACAAGCCAGAAAAAATGTGAAAAGCAGGGTAAGGACAGATCTGTGCATAAGTTCAGGACAGGCGGATTGAGTGATAGTTCAAGACAGGTAGATTGAGTGACGGCTCTGAGACATGCACCCGATGGTCAGGTGCGCACATCGGTTCAGGGTCTCATCGGGCCGCCATTTTCCAGGGTGCGCAAATAGGAGATCACATCCAGGATTTCCGTGTCTTTCAACAAGCCCCGGTAGGAAGGCATGGCATTATTGCCTTCCTTGATGGAGGCAAGAATGAACACGTCGGGGCGCAACAGTCGTTCGCTGTGCGCGAAATTGGGGGCATCGGGCATGACGTTGACGCCGTCCACTCCGTGGCAGGTGACACAATGCCTGGCATAAAGCCTGCCGCCATTGACGACATCCGCTGCGTAAGAGTTTGCCGCCCCGAAAGTCAGCAGCAGAGCCGCGAGCAGTCCCGGTACAACAAACGATTTCATTTTTAGTGATTCCATTTTGATCGTCCTTTATCTGGGTTTTTTAGCCGCTTCTTCGTCAGCCTTTCTGGTGGCCTCCGCCTTTTCCTTGAGGATCTTCCTGGCGGCGGCCAGCTTGTCCTCCCACTCTTTCTTATCGGCTGCTTCCAGCGGGACTTTTTTGGCATTCCAGAATTCAGCCTGCTTCGGGTCTTCCGGCACGTTCAGTCCGGAAGCGGCGCCTTTCCGGTACGCGTTTTCCATCACTTTCACGGCATTCAAATCATCTTTATCCGCAGCGAATTTGAACCAGTATAACGCCTGGGCGGTGTCTTTTTTGATCCCAATGCCGGTAAGGTACGCTTTACCCAGTTGATATGCCCCGCCCGCATCACCCTGAAAGGCTGCCAGAATATACCAGCCGACTGCCTCCTCGTGTGCCTCGGTATAATCCAGCAGATCCCCGAGGCGTTTTTGGGCCGGCACGTAGTTCTGCAAAGCAAGCTTCTTGAAGATTACCGCGGCATCCATCATTTCCTGCTTGTCGTAAAAATCATTCGCGCGCGCCATATCCTCTGCATTATCCGCCAGTGCAGCCGTAGACAACAGGCTGAAAGCCAAAATGCAGGTCAGAAATGTTTGTTTATGTATCGCGTCCATCGTTACACTCTCCAATACTGTCTTTAAGTGATTGCGAAATTCAAGCCTGAACCCATGCCGAACGATTCTAGCAGTGGCGGGGATAGGCTGCAATAGCATGATCCGGTTGTCGGTACTGTTGCCTGCCCAACTCAGCCGGCACGACATGCCGGCAACACTTTTATGACGCGCGCTTTGTGGTGAGCGATCAAACTGCCGCGTCGAACATGCTGGACTGTTGGATGCGCCTCCCCCGTGTTTGTTCCCGTTTGGACTTTTCTCCACCCGCTGCACGGGGCCGATCATGGCCGGAGAGATATTTTTGTTTCCGTATTACGCGCTGCCAATGCGGCCATTTGCCGATGTGATGACGCTGGAGCGGACAGCGATGTTATAGTTGGTCGGATTTCCCGGCTCCAACACTATCGCCTTGCTGTGTTCATCGCGTATGCAACTATCGCCCAACGTGACGCGGGAGATGAATAACTGCTTGTTGTTTTTCGAATTGATGTCGAGCCTTTTAGCTTGTTACAATGGGTTGCATTTGACAAGCTCAACAGGGTGGTACTTTACATTACATCAGAATCGGCATGGCATACCCGTGAATACCAATAATATTGTCTGGCTTGCATCGTATCCCCGCAGCGGGAATACATTTTTGCGAACTGTTTTGTGGCAGTGCTTCGGTCTGCCCTCGGCGAGCTATTACCCGAACGATCTTGGCGGAAAGAAGGCGCTGGAAGAATATGTGGGCCATATTGAGCGCGAATCGAACAACGAAATCAGATTTCCGAAAAATAGCATTCCATTGGTTAAGACCCACGAGTACCCGACAGATGAATTCCCGGCAATATATGTTGTGCGAGACGGACTGGCTGCAAGCGTAAGTTTATTTGAGTTTTACAAAGGGGGGATTCCGCTGAGGAGCATCATAGAGGGGCAGAGCCGTTTCGGAACATGGGCCAACCATGTAAAAGCCTGGAAGCCATGGGAACGGTCAAACACTCTGTTGCTAAAATACGAGGACATGAAGGATGACTTGTCCGGCACCACGGAAAAAATCAGTACATTCCTGAAGCGGGACATCCTGAAACAGAGTATTCCTGACAGGAATACTATTGCGGCCGCTGATGGCCGCTGGGTTAAGCGTGAAGGAAGTTCGGGAGTAACAATGACGGACGACACTCTGGAAAAGTTCCATCAACTGAATGATGACATGCTCAGGAAAATGGGATATTTGAATCGCCCATGAATTGCTGGACCCAACCTCTCGAAATACGCTTTCTCGAACCGGGTAATTTCCGGCAACTTGCTTTTGAATCCGGCAATATTTTCCGGGTCAATACATCGGACTGTTTTGCCGCATTCTTGAACGGATTAGAATGCTCATGGCGTGTGGATGATGGGCACTGGGCAGCATGACACCTTCCGCGCATGCGAGATTTTTCGCATGAGCGTATTCCTGAACGCGCCATGTTGTGCATCATGCTTGTTTTTTGTTTTTCCATTACGCCAACCCTTTCAACCCGTACACCACTTCGGAAATCAACTGTCGCTCGGCGTGAGGCGGGCTAAAAATCCATAGAAAATGACCGGGGGTTCGCGTCCATATACGGATCTTTAGGGCACCCCGAATTTCCCGTTCACCTTGCCGGAATTGCGGCCCACCCGAGCATCAGGTGCATGCCTGCAACACTGTTGGCGGTGTGCAGAAAAATGCTCGACTTAGTCGCTGGGTTGGTGCCGAAGCGTTTGGCCACGCCGGGCGCGCCGGAAAAGAGTTTGATGCTGTAAAATCATGCGCAGATGACCGATCAAAAAGGCAAGCATGAAGCCAGGAAGAAACGACCCGTGCAGTTGCGGAAGCGGTAAGAAATTCAAGCATTGTTGCGAGGGGAAAGTCGCGTCCCGCCCTGCGGCGCCTTCACCCGCCGAGTCCAGCCAGTTGGTCGCTTGGTTCAATGCTGGTCGTTATGCCGAGCTGGAAGGCAGGGCGCGCCAATTTGTTGAGCGGTATCCGGGTTTCGCGACCGGCTGGAAACTGCTGGGTGCTGCGCTGCACATGCAGGGCAAGGATAGTCTGCAGGTGTTGCGCAAAACGGTCGGACTTTTTCCCGGCGATGCCGATGCGCATAACAATCTTGGCAACTTCTTCAATGATAACGGGCAATTCGATGAAGCGCTGGCAAGCTTACGCAGGGCGCTAAAAATCAACCCAAAGTTTGCCGGGGCTCTTTACAATATGAGCACGGCCCTGCGCGAACTCGGGCAGATTAGCGAGTCGGCGAGTTGCTGTCGCCGGGCGCTGGAGATCAATCCCAACTTTGCCAAGGCGCTTCACAACCTGGGACTTGCCCTGCGCGAACTCGGGCAGATGAATGAGGCGTTGGCATGCTGTCGCAGGGCGCTGGAGATCGATCCGGATTTTGCCGAGGGGCATACCAATCTGGGCAATGTGCTGAAGGATCTCGGACAACTTGAAAGCGCACAGGCGAGTTACCGCCGGGCACTGGAGATCAAACCCGACTACACCGATGCGCGCAATAATCTGCTGTTCCTGCTGAACTACACTGACGGTGTTGCGCCCTCGTACTATCTTGAGCAGGCGCGCCAGTATGGCCGGATCGTTGCGGCAAAGGCGGTAAGGAGTTTTTCTTCCTGGCAGTGTGCGGTGCGTCCGGAACGCCTGCGTGTTGGTCTGGTATCCGGTGATTTGCGGATACATTCGGTGGGACATTTTCTGGAAGGGCTGTTGTCGCAAATCGATCCGGCCCGCATCGAATTGATCGCTTATTCGACGAACCACAGGGAAGATGAACTTACCGCGCGTATCCGCCCGTTTTTTTCCGCATGGAAAACGCTGGTCGGAAAGAGTGACGAGGATGCTGCCCGCCTGATCCATGCCGATGGCGTGCATGTCCTGCTGGATATCTCCGGTCACACTGCCGGAAACCGGCTGCCGGTGTTCGCCTGGAAACCCGCCCCGGTGCAGGTTACGTGGCTGGGATTGCCCAACACGACCGGGGTGGGCGAGATTGATTATGTCCTGGGCGATCTCCAGGCGATCCCCCCGGAACATGAAGATCACTTTTCGGAAACGGTATGGAGACTGCCCGATAGCTACTTGTGTTTTTGCGCACCGGCCTATCCCGTGGAGGTTGCTCCGCTCCCGGCACTTTCAGCAGGATATGTGACTTTCGGGAGTTTCAACAATCTGGCCAAGATGAACGATGCCGTGGTGGAGTTGTGGGCGCGCATACTCCTGTCCGTGCCGAACTCGCGTCTATATCTCAAGACCGGCCAGTTGAGGGACGCGGATATCTGCGCGCAGACCAAGCAGCGTTTTGCCGCACGGGGTATTGCGCCGGAGCGTCTGCTTCTGCGCGGAACACTGGGTTCCATCGCCGATCATTTGTCCGAATACAACAAAATCGATGTCGCCCTCGATACCTTCCCATACCCCGGCGTAACCACCAGTGTCGAGGCCATGTGGATGGGCGTGCCCGTGTTGTCCCTGCAGGGCGACCGGTTTCTTTCCCTTACTGCAAAAAGCGTCGCTCATCACGCCGGCCTGCCGGATTGGGTCGCGGTCGACAAGGTCGACTATGCGGCCAAAGCCGTGGCATTCACCGCCGATCTCGGGAGTCTGGCCGCGCTGCGGGCAGGCTTGCGCCGGCAAGTGCTGGCATCACCGCTGTTCGACGCACCACGCTTTGCCCGGAATTTCGAGGATGCGCTGTGGGGAATGTGGCAGGCGCGTGACAGTTGACCGCTTGCACAAGCCGGTTCGGGCACACGGCTGAAAAAATAAAATTCCGATTCGCACCCCGCAATGGGGTGATACGTTCGGTTTTTGGAAGCCGATACAGTGGCGCATCGTGGCATTTTCTGGCGGGAGATTTTGACTTGAGCCTGACCCTTTGACAAGCTTAGGTCCAGCTTTGACCGGCATTCTCACCGGAAGGGCTGATTGCCGTGTCACTCGGAACAAAGGTTACGGCGGGGTGCCAGACCAGATCAATTCGATTGGTCAGGCACTGCTCTTCTGATTGCTCCGCTAAAAGCGTTTCGACATTCGCAAACAGATGAAGCGTGACGAACGCGCTGTATGCCAATGAGTGGAGACAATTGCAGAATCATTGCTGCCCAACACTGAAGCTCAGGGTTGAACGTTAATCCGCCCGGTTTTCGATCGGGCTGTCGTGTTCTTCCGGCAACGGCTTGGGGCCATCGAATTCTTCCAGCTTGCGGTACAGGCTGGACAAGCCGATGTCGAGTCTCTGCGCGGCAGCGCGGCGATCCCCGCCGGTCTCTTCCACGGTTCTGCGTATAAGGGCCACCTCGTACTTGCGCAATTGCTCGCGCAATGTGCCGGTCAGTTGCATTCCGATGCCGGGAGCCGCAGTTTGGCTGATCTTGGTGATTTGCTGCGGCAGGTCGGCAAGCGTGATGCGGCCGCTGTCCGCCATGACCAGCACGCGGTCGATGACATTTTCCAGTTCACGCACATTACCCGGCCAGTCATAGTTCACCAGCAGTTCCTCGACACCCGGATCGAGTGAGACCTCGGCTGCGCTGCTGCCCATGCGCCGTGTGTTGCGCTGGAGCAGGAACTTGACCAAAGCGGAGAGGTCCTCACGCCGCTCCCGCAGCGGCGGGACGCTGATGTGAAACACGCTGAGGCGGAAGTAAAGATCTTCGCGAAACTTTCCCTGGGCGACCATTTCTTGCAGATTGCGATTGGTGGCGGCGATGATCCGCACATCCACCGGTCGCGACTGTTCGCTCCCCACCGGCCGCACCGATTTTTGCTCGATCACGTGCAACAGCTTTACTTGCAACGAGAGCGGCAGTTCACCGATTTCGTCGAGAAAAATGGTCCCGCCGTCCGCTTCCAGGAATAAGCCCTTTCTGGCCTTGTCTGCGCCGGTAAAGGCGCCCTTGGTGTGGCCGAAGAACTCGCTTTCCACCAGATTTTCCGGGATGGCGCCGCAGTTGACCGGGATGAACGGGCCTTCGGCGCGCGGGCTCTGCTGGTGGATCAGACGCGCGACCACACCCTTGCCGGTGCCGCTCTCGCCTGTGATGAGTACCGTGCTGTTGGTGGGCGCCACTTTGGCGGCCATGTGTTCCATCTCGCGCATGGCAGGGGAGTTGAAGCCGAACACTTCCCGGTTGACGCCCAGCACCAGCCTGCGCAGCACGCGGTTTTCCGCGCGCAGTCCGCGCAGGTCGCCCACCTTGGTCAGGCGGTGCAACAACTCGTCATTGTTGAGGGGCTTGATCATGTAATCGGATGCGCCCGCCTTGATGGCCTCGATCGCGGTATCCACGGAAGCGAAGGCGGTCATCATGATGAATGCCGTGTCTATGCCGGCCGTGCGGGCCTGACGCAATACCTCGATGCCGCTCAAACCGGGCAGCTTGATGTCGCACAGGACGATATCCACATCGCCCTTTGCCAGCCTTTCCATGGCCGTCTCACCGTCGCCCGCCTGCTCCACGGAGTGTCCCGCCTTGCGCAATTGGGCAGCCACCACCTGGCGGATGGCCGGCTCATCATCCACGACCAATACTTGCAGGGCGGTCATAGTGTTTCGTCCTCCGCATCGGCGGGCAGCGGAAGGGTCACCTGCACTTGTGTTCCCTCGCCGGGAGTCGAAGTGATTTCTATCGTGCCGTCGTGCCCGGTGATGATGGAATAGCAGAGTGCCAAGCCCAGTCCGTTGCCTTTGCGCTTGGTGGTGAAGAATGCCTCGAACACGCGGTTGAGCGTGTCCTGACCCATGCCGCAACCGTTGTCCGCCACGGTCAATCGCACACTCCTGCCGACCACTTCGGTGTGCAGGGTGATCTCCTGCGGGTGCCCGGCCAAAAGTACTTCGGAGGCTCGGCCATCCGTGGTTTCCAGCGCATCGGCAGCGTTGATCAGCAGATTCATGATCACCTGCGTGAGCTGGTCGGCCACGCCGTAGATCGCCGGCAACTGGCTGTCCAGATTGAGCCGCAGGTTCACCCGCCGCATTCGCTTGTCATAACCCATCAGGCCGGCGGTAGTCCGCACCAGCCCGTTCAGGTCCAGCAGTTGGCGTTCCACCGGCTGGGGAGCGGCAAATTCCGATATTTCGCGGGTGATCGCCGAAAGCCGATGGATATGGGTTTGCAGCATGGCCAGCTTGCTTTCATCCGAGTGCCCGGCCAACGGTTCCTCGTGTGTCGTTTTGTGCATCCCCGATGATTGTTCGTGGATCATTTCCTGCAGCACACCCGACATGGCCGCGATGGGATTGCCGATTTCATGGGCCACACCGGCGGCCAACGCCCCGACTGCGGCCATCTTTTCCTGGTGGAAATATTTCTGGCGCGCGATCACCAACTCCTTTTCCCGTTCGTCCAGTGCGCTCGCCATCTGATTCACGGCGTGCATCAATTCGCCCACCTCGTCGTTGCGTGTCACCGGGGTCAGCACGTTACGCTCGCCCCTGATGATGTCCAGTGCCCTGGCCTTCAGCGTGTGCAGGTCGTTGGTGAGCCGTGTGAAAAATAACCCGATGATGGCGCCCAGCAACAACAGACCGATCAGGCCGAACAACAGCGAGGCCAATGCCGCCGAATCCCATTGCATATGAAAACGCTCGGCAGTTGCGATCTGCTCGCGCCGCGATTCATCGATATGCTGGGTGACCTCGATCTTGACCTTGAGCAATTCGGAATTCATCGTGGCCAGCGCGGCTGCGGAAGGTTGCGCGGTGGCCTGCGCCAATGCCTGCTCGATTCCGGCAAGGTTCACGCTGGCATAAGGATAGCGCATCGTCAGTTCGGCGTTTTTCCTTTTGAGCAATTCGAAATTGGACTGAAAGCGTTGCACCACCGAACTCTGGTCATCCCGGTCGGAATTGATGAACACCGCCATGACGATGTGAAACGCGGTCGCGTCCACCTGCCTGAGTTGCTCCTCGACCTTGTACAGATTCTGCAGTCGCTCAAACTCATCCACCAGCTCCGTTTTCTTGTTGAAAATATACGTGGTGAGCAGCACTGCATAGATGACGACCGCGGCGAATGCCAGGAACCCTTTGACGCGAAGCGGAACTTCGGTAACGGCCCGTTCTGGCACCGCGGACATGGGCGGTTGCGCTTCGTTGATGACAGACAAGACCGGGTTCTCGGCCATCGAGGCATTCATTGCGATATATTCAGAAAGCGGATAATCATGTATTAATTGTACGCTGCAATCGCTCGCCGGGCTATCGTTAGCCTTGTCCAATGACAAGTGAGACTGAACGAACGGGTGTATTTCCACTCCGAGTTGAGCCTGCAGGAGCGAAAGTTGGGATCATGGAGGCAGGATCGGGACTTTACACACCCAGGGACTCCGAATATTGGCACAGGTACCCGCCGGAGATCAGGCAGGTGATCTACGCTACTAATGCGATTGAGTCGGTAAACATGAGCCTGCGCAAGATCACCAAGAGCCGGTTCCTTTCCCCTGCGATGAGGTACTGCTGAAACTGTTCTGCCTGGCACGGAACAACATCAGCAAAAAATGGTCCATGCCCACCCGTGATTGGAAATCTGCGCTAAATCGGTTTACTATTCAGCTCGAAGACTGGATGCCGCAGCAGTGCTGAAATTCCGTTTACCCAAAATTTTGGGACACCCTCAGCTTTCCCGATTATAGGAAATAATAATTCCTGCTGCTTGGAAGTGGTAATTTATCGCTGAGTTTATCGTTTATAAAACAATTGGTTATTGATGGCATGTTATGTGCTGTTTATTAGGTGCTGTTTATAATTTGGTAATGTCTGTTCTGTCTGAACAGTCGGAATTTGGCGGAAAGCAGAACATTATTTACGTGCTCGCATAATTTATTAACCTTTTCGTTTTCTTGTTTTTCCCGTAGCCATATGGAGATTGTCAATTTAAGTGAATGTAAATTTAATACTGCCATTCTCCAGCGTTGAAATTTATCTTCATAACCAGGAAATAGATTTGCCAGCATTACGATGAGCAACGCAACATAGCTAACCAAGTTTAGGGAATGAGTCATTAAATACTCCGCCGTCTCTATCACAATTTCCGATCTACCCCGGGCCAGGTTTTTGAGTGCCTGGAATGCTGTTATGGAAAACGTAAAAGGATCCAGCAAATCTGTGTTGGGGCGCAATTTTATTGCCATCGCTTTATTGGTTCTTTCTGGAACGGCACTGCTCATGCCGCTGGCTCAAGCGGAACCCACGGGCGGACAAGTCAGTGCGGGAACCGGTACGATCGCCCAGGCAGGTGCGACCACCACCATCACCCAAAATACCCAGAACCTTGCCATCAACTGGCAAAGCTTCAGCATTGGCAGCAGCGAAGCTGTACGCTTCAACCAACCCAACTCAGCGTCCATCGCCCTCAATCGCGTTCTCGGCCAGGACCCAAGCTCTATCCTTGGCAGCCTGAGTGCCAACGGCCAGGTCTTCGTTCTGAATCCAAACGGCGTTTTGTTCGGTGCAGGCTCACAAGTGAATGTGGGTGGTTTGGTTGCTTCCACGCTGAGCCTCAGCGATGCTGACTTCATGGCCGGAAATTTCCGCTTCAGCAACGGTGGTACAGCTGGGTCTGTCGTCAATCAGGGCGCTCTCAGCGCAGCTCAAGGCGGCTACATTGCCCTGCTCGCGCCCGAAGTGCGCAACGAGGGCATCATTACCGCAACACTGGGCGCAGCCCTGCTCGGTGCAGGCGACAATATCACCCTCAATCTCAACAATGGCTCGCTGCTTTCCTACACAACAGATCAGGGCTCGCTCAACGCGCTGGCCGAGAACAGGCAATTGATACAAGCCGACGGCGGACAGGTGTACATGTCGGCCAGGGCCGCTGACGCGCTCAGCACGGCAGTGGTCAACAACACCGGCATCATCGAAGCGCGCACCATTCAGAACGTCGGCGGCGTCATCAAACTGATGGGCGACATGCAAGTCGGCACTGTCAATGTTGGTGGTACGCTGGATGCCTCGGCACCAAATGGCGGCAACGGCGGTTTCATCGAGACCAGTGCCGCGCATGTCAAGATAGCCGAGGGCACCAATGTCACCACTGCGGCCACGCAAGGGTTGGACGGAAATTGGCTGATCGATCCCTATGACTTCACCATTGCGGCCACAGGCGGTGACATCACCGGTACTGATCTGTCCACTGCGCTGGGTGTCGGGGCGGTAACCATTCAGACAGCAGCCGGTTCGGCCACTTGTACCGGCGCGACCTGCGGTGCGGGGAATGTCGCTGGCAACGGCGACATTTTCGTCAATGATGCCATAGCCTGGACTGCCAACACCACGCTGACATTGAGCGCTTATCGCGACGTGAACGTTAACCAGTTAATTGATGCCAGCGTGGGGGCAACAGGGGCTGGAAGTGTAGTTTTGCGTGCCGACAATACAGGAAATGGTCCCGGCGTCGCAGCGGGCACCGTGAATTTTACCGGCCCAGGCGCAGTGGCATTGAATACCGGTACGGCTGACATCTTCTACAACCCGGGCTCGTACGCCACACCTAATAGCTACACCGCTAACGTCACTGGTGGCACGCTTAATTCGTTCATGCTGGCGTTCGTCAACAATGCATCAGCAACAGCGCAAAACAAGACATACGATGGCAATACCACTGCAACGCTAAATACCCCGTTCACATTCCTGACCGGTCCCGACGGTGTCTCTGCTGGTCAACTCGTAAGCTTGTCTGCCGGTAGCGCTGTCTTTAACAGCAAAGATGTGGCGACGGCCACTACCGTTAACTTTTCGGGATACAGCCTCGGCGGCACGGATGCAGGCTTGTACTACCTGTTTGGTCAGCCCGCGAGCCAGGGTGCGAGCATCACCCCGCTTGCACTGGCCGGCACTGCGATCGCGGCGGTGAACACAACATACGGTACGCCAGCAGCAAACGGCGCGGTCACCTTCGGCAATATCATCGGGACTGACAATATCACCTCAGCGGCGAGCATCGTCAGCCCGACATTCAGCACCAGCGGCAACCTCAATGCCGGCGGCTACGCGCAGACAGCGAGCGCGATCGGCGGCACGGATGCGGCCAACTACAGTTTTGCCGGCTACACTTCGGCGGCCAACTATACCGTTGGCCAACTGGCGCTGACCGGTACGATCACCGGCGGCGGCAATACCTACGGATCGCCACTGCTTGCCGGAACGTTTGGCTTTGGCAACGCCATCGCACTGGATAGCGTCACTTCAAATCCGGTCACCATCGATACCACAGGTCTGTTGAGCAGCAGCAGCAACCTGATCGCTGGCACGCATACCGGCATTCAATCAGTGAGTGCCACCCTGGGCGGCACTGATGCGGCGAACTACACTTTTGCGGGTGCGACAGCAGACTATACCGTCGGCCAACTGGCGCTGACCGGCGCTGCGATCGCGGCGGCGAACTCGATCTATGGCTCTGCGCTAACTCCGGGCACGGTGAGCTTCGGCAACGTCATAGGCAGTGACAACGCGAACAGCACGGCCAGCGTCAACACAGGTGCCACCAGTTCCAGCGGCAACTTCGTCGCCGGAAACTATACTCAGACCGCCACTACCCTGGGTGGAACAGATGCGGCCAACTACAGTTTTGCCGGCTTCACTTCGGCGGCCAACTACACTATTAACCAATTGGCGTTGACTGTGAGCGGCATCACTGTGGATACCAAAATTTATGATGGCAACACAAGCGCCACCCTGAATCTGGGTTCTGTGAACTTTGGCGGCATTATCTTGGGTGATGTGGTCAGCATTGCATCCGGCAGCATAAGCGGAAGTTTTACGGATAAGAACGTGGGCAGCAACAAAACCGTGAACCTATCCGGCGTGGCATTAAGTGACATCGATGCCGGAAATTATTCTGTGACCGGGGTTGGTGGCGTTACTGGCACCATCACCCAGGCAAACCTGACCCTAAGCACCGGCAATGTCAGCAAGACCTATGATGGCGGTCTCACGGCGTTGGGTACGGCCGTTGTGACCGGCGGCACCTTGTTTGCCGGCGACACACTCGGTGGCGGCACCTTCGCCTTCATCGACAAGAACGTCGGACTCGGCAACAAGGCAGTCACCACCAGCGGCGTCACGGTGGGCGATGGCGTCAATTTCGGCAACTACAACGTCGGCTATACCGACAACATTACCAGCACCATCAACCCGCAGGCGCTCGTTGCGGCTGTCATCGGCACGACGACCAAGGTATATAACGGCACGACCGCCGCGACGCTCGCGCCAGCGAACTACTCACTTACCGGGTTCATTGCTGGTGAAGGCGCTGCCGTGACACAGACCGCCGGCACCTACAACAGCAAAGATGTTCTCGCTGCGACCACCGTCAATGCCACTTTGGCCCCGACCGACTTCACTGCCACGGGCGCCACCTTGTTGAGCAACTACACGCTGCCGACTGCGGCAACTGGCGCGGGCGCCATTACCCCGGCCGCCATTGCGAATGTCACCGGCATCACCGCCAGCAACAAGATTTACGATGCCACCACCGTTGCCACGCTGGTCACCAGTGGGGCAGCCTTCGCCAACATGATCTCGGGCGATGCGCTGACTGTCGGCAGCGCGACTGGCACCTTCAGCGACAAGAATGTCGCCACCGGCAAAACCGTCAACATCAGCGGTATAACCCTGGGCGGAGCAGACGCGGGCAACTACACTCTGACCACCAATACCGCAAGCACCACCGCCGACATCACTGTTGCAAACATCGCGGTCACCGGCGTGACTGCGGCGAACAAGACTTATGACGCGACCACAGTGGCCACCCTGCTTGGCACCGCAGCTATTACCCCGCTGGGTAGTGATGTCGTTACACTGGGAGGCACCGGTATCGGGTCTTTTGCCGACCCTAACGCGGGTACGGCCAAGCCCGTCACCGTCACCGGCTACACCATCATTGGCACGGATGCGGCCAACTACCAGTTGTTACAGCCGGCCGGTTTGACGGCTGACATCACCTCGGCCATCGTGACTTTGTCGATTGCAGCCAACAATGCCAGCAAGATCTACGGTTCGACACTCGTTTTGGATACCATTACAGGATTCACGCCTGCCGGGTTGCTGGGCGGGGATACCATCGGCAGCGTGATGCTGACCAGTGCGGGAACGGACTTCTCGGCCAATGCGGGTTCATACTCCATCGCACCGAGCAACGCAGTGTTCAGTTCGGGCAGTGCCAGCAACTACACGATTTCTTACGTGAACGGCACACTGACAGTCAACCCCTATATCGTCAACATGACCGGTACCCGTGCTTACGACGGCACAGCAAACATGGCCGCCGGCATGTTCACATTGGGCCCCCTGGCATTGGGGCAAACCCTGGGCCTTAGCGGTATCGGCACTGTTGCGGACAAGAACGTCGCCAACGGCAAGACCGTCAATACCAGCGGTATCACACTGGTCGACGGCACCGGACTGGCCAGCAACTATGCCTTCATCGGCGGCACACAGACCGCCGACATCACCCAGGCAAACCTGACCCTGAGCACCGGCAACGTCAGCAAGACCTATGATGGCGGTCTCACGGCGTTGGGTACGGCCGTTGTGACCGGTGGTACCTTGTTTGCCGGCGACACACTCGGTGGCGGCACCTTCGCCTTCACCGACAAGAACGTCGGACCCGGCAACAAGACAGTCACCACCACCGGTGTCACGGTGGGTGATGGCATCAATTTCGGCAACTACAGCGTCAGCTATGCCGACAACACGACCAGCACCATCAATCCCTACGCCGTCAGCATGACCGGCACCCGTGCTTACGACAGCACGACGGTCGTGACGGCCGGCATCTTCACATTAGGCCCCTTGGTTGGAACGGAAACCCTGACCCTCAGCGGTGGCGGCAGCGTGTCGAGCGCGAATGCCGGAACATACCCGGTCACACTGGGCACGCTGGCACTGGGCGATGGAACCAGCGGCGGACTGGCCAGCAACTATACCTTCACCGGCGGCACGCAGAACGCCACTATCAGCGCTGCTGCCCTGGCGGTGGTCACAGCCAGCGATGCCAGCAAGACCTATGGTACGGACTATACTTTGGGCACTACCGCTTTCACGGTCAATGGACTGCAAGGCTCCGACAACATCAGCGGCGTGACCCTGACCAGCACCGGCGCAGTCAGTACGGCTAACGTAGGAATCTACGCTATCGTTCCCGGCAACGCAGTCTTCGACATCGGGTCAGCCAGCAACTACACGATCTCTTACGTGAATGGCACACTGGTGGTCAATCCCGCTCTATTGAGTGCTGCGATCACCGGCGCACCGACCAAAGTGTATAACGGCACGACAGCCGCGATATTGGCGCCGGCGAACTACCTGTTGACTGGATTTATCACTGGTGAAGGTGCGATCATCACGCAGACCGCCGGCACCTACAACAGCAAAGACGTCGGCACGGCGGTCACCGTCAGTGCCACTTTGGCGCCGACCGACTTTACCGCGACGGGTACCACCTTGTTGAGCAACTATACGCTGCCGACATTAACCAGTGGTGCGGGCAGCATCACCCCCGTGGCGCTGACCGCCATGATCGCCGCATCCGACAAGGTATATGACGGCACCACCACCGCTGCGCCGGTGTTCAGCATCACCGGCGGACTGATCGGCACGGAAACCGTGACGGCCACCGGCACGGCGACCTTCAACAGCAAGGACGTGCTGACCGCCAACCTGGTGACCGCCGACAGCAACCTGCTGGCCGACGGACTGAACGGCGGATTCGCCAGCAACTACAGCCTGGTCACCGGCCAAACGGTTGCGGCGAACATCACCCCCGCAGCACTGACCGCCACGATCGCCGCACCCAACAAGGTATATGACGGTACCACCACCGCTGCGCCGGCGTTCAGCATCACCGGCGGACTGATCGGCACGGAAACCGTGACGGCCACCGGCACGGCGACCTTCAACAGCAAGGACGTGCTGACCGCCAATCTGGTGACCGCCAACAGCAACCTGCTGGCGAATGGACTGAACGGTGGACTGGCCAGCAACTACAGCCTGGTCACCGGCCAAACGGTTGCCGCGAACATCACCGCCAAGGCACTGACCGCCACGATCGCCGCGCCCAGCAAAGTATATGACGGCAACACCACCGCTGCGCCGGTGTTCAGCATCACCGGCGGACTGATCGGCACGGAAACCGTGACGGCCACCGGCACGGCGATCTTCAACAGCAAGGACGTGCTGACCGCCAACCTGGTGACCGCCGACAGCAACCTGCTGGCCGACGGACTGAACGGCGGACTCGCCAGCAACTACAGCCTGGTCACCGGTCAGACTGTTGCGGCGAACATCACTCCCAAGCCGGCAAGTATTACCGCAACCGATGTCACCATATCTTACGGGGATGCATTGGGTGCTGGAGGCTTCACAGCTACAGGGTTGGTAGCCCCTGACGCTATCGGCAGTGTGACCATGACCCTGCCCGGTGCAGGAACGACACCCGATGTGGGTGTATATCCCGGCGCCACACCCGGCGACGCGGTATTTAGTGCCGGGTTATCCAGCAATTACACGATTACATACGTTGGCGGCATACTCACCGTCGTTCCAAAGGAAATCAAGCTGTACGCCTACCGTCCCTATGACACGACCACAATCATGAATGCCAGCACGGTCGGTGTGGTAAACGGAGCTCAAATAAACGGTGTTTTCGAAACACTGGGCCTCACCGGCACCGGCTATCTTTTGGACAAGAATGCTGGATACAGCAAACCCATGACACTCGGCACGCTGGCCCTGGGCAACGGCACCAACGGCGGGAAGGCCAGCAACTACACGCTTGTTGGCGGCCAAGCCTTCATCGACTGGATTCCCCTGTCGGTGAACGGCCTGACGGCTCAGAACAAAATATATGACGCTACCACTGCTGCCACGATTGCGGGCACGGCTACCATTTCCCCGCTGGGCAGCGATGACGTCACCTTGAACCTTGGCGGGCCCGGCGCCGCCGTGTTCAACAGCAGGAACGTTGGCAACAACATCACTGTGTCACTTACCAGCTACGCCCTCACCGGCGCCGACGCAGCCAACTACACAATTCGGTCAAACCAGCTGACAGCCAACATTATCCGGAAAAACATCTCAATTACGGGTACTCCGGTTGCCACAAGCCGTGTATATGACGGCACCACCCTCACCACTATCAGTGGAGTCACCTTCAGCGGAGGCGGACTGATCGCCGGGGATGCAGCTGCCCTGACGGGCATCTTTACGACGCCCAACGTCGGGGTAAACAAGTTTGTATCGGTGGCATTGACCGGCGCCAGCGCCGGGAACTATAGCTGCACCAATTGCGCTGTGAGTCTGAAAGCAAGCATCACCCCGCGTGCGCTGACCTATACGGGCACCCCGGTTGCCGCCAATCGTGTATATGACGGCACCACCATCGCAACTATCGGTGGCATCTCCAACATCACCGGACTGATTCCCGGAGACGGTGCCAGCCTGGTGGGACAGTTCGCGGACAAGAATGTCGGGACAGCCAAGCCGGTGACGCTTGCAGTGGCAGGTACTGATGCAGGCAATTACAGTTTCTCCCAGCCGGTGGGTTTGACCGCCAACATCATCCAGCGTGCGCTGACATTGTCTGGAACGCCTGTTGCACTAAACCGTCCTTATGACAGCACTGTAATCGCCTACATCTCCGGAGCAACGATCAATAATGTTGTGGTTGGCGATACCGTTAACCTCGGTGGATCGTTCGCGAACCCCAATGTCGGGACAGCCAAGTCGGTGACACTGGCGCTGACGGGCAAGGATGCAGGCAATTACAGTATCTCCCTGCCGGGGGGCTTGACCGCTGACATCATGCAGCGCAACCTGGTCGTCATGGCGGACAACGCGGGCATGATGTTCGGCGGGTCGATACCTCCGCTGACTTACACAGTGGGTGGTGCGGGACTGGTTGGAACAGATAGCAAAAATACCGTGTTCAGCGGATTGTTGGCGGTGAACATGACCGGAGTGAATCCAGGCTTCACCGCTCCGATCACTCAGGGAACCTTGGCCTTGACTGCCTCGCCGGGCGGCAATTACATCTTAAGTTCGTTTATCGACGGAAATATGACCGTGCAGTGATACTTTTAAGCGGACAGTTTTTGAATCGCTGCTTTCCCAATTCAAAGTAACTTATGTTGATAAAAAATATAGCACGCATTGCAATGACGTCGGCTATATTGCTGTGTGCTTTGCCCGTTAAGGCGGCACCCGCCCCTGCGGTACCTGATGCTGGACAAACGATACGCGGCTTGCAACAGCAGCCAGAATTGAGCGTTCCGAAATCAACGCCCCCCTTGCAACTTCTACCTGCATCCGCACCGGCACCTACATCCGCATCCGAACTTGTACCTGTAACTAAGCCTGTATCAACAGCCAAACCACTTTCCGGGACTGTTCTCTGGAAAGCTTTGCTGGAAAACAAACCTGTCAGCATTGAGTATACAAATTTCGTTCCAGGTACCATCAGGCTGAAGTCAGAAGCTGTCATTGAACTGGATGCCGTAGCAGGGTTTGCGCGCAAATACCCAGATGCGAAGCTGGAAATAATCGGCTATTCAGACAGCAAAGCCAGCCCCTTGCTGTCATTGGGTCTTGCTGATTCGGTCACGAATTACCTTGTTACGAAAGGCGTGTCGCGTAACCGTATTACTGTCAAAGATGGAGGTTCTGCCCATCCTGTTAGCGATAATCAAACCGGAGAAGGCCGGGTTAAAAATCGTCGTGTAGAGATACGCTCGTTGATCAATAAAGAAAAAAAGGGGGGTATGGAAGTACCCGCACCTGTGCCTGTGGCAATACCTGAAGAGGCCGGCGCTTCGAAATCCCAGCCTAACGTTGAAGTGCGTATGTTGGTGAAATCCATCCACATCACAGGGAACAGCGCGATAGCTACTGCTGAACTGGATGCATTGCTGGCCAAGCTGGTCGGTAGAGAACTTACCCTCGCCGAACTTAATCAAGGTGCCGCACGTATCACCGCCTACTACCGTGAGCGCGGCTTTATCGTGTCACGTGCTTATATCCCCCCACAGGAAATAAGGGACGGAGCGGTAATGATCAGCGTGCAGGAAGGGCGCATCGGCAAAGGGCGAATCAATAATCTGTCGAGGCTGTCGGATCAGCGTGCCCATGAATATTTGAGCATGTTCATGACCGGGGATGTATTGCAGGCTGCGCCTGTTGAAAGAGCGCTGTTGCTGTTGAATGAAACACCGGGTGTGGGTGCTGCGCGCGCCACCCTGCAACCCGGCGCCAGCGTCGGTTCAGCCGACCTCGTGGTTGAATTGTCAACTTCAGGGCATTACTCCGCCAATATCCAAATGGACAATTATGGCAACTACTATACTGGCGAAAACCGTCTGGGAGCGGAACTGGCATTGAATAGTCCGCGCATGATCGGGGACCAGGTCACGTTGCGCGCAATGGTCACCAATCAGGATCTGACATACGGATATGTCGCTTACCAGATCCCGGTGGGTGGCAGCGGCTTGCGTGTGGGCGGATCATATTCCGGCACCCGTTATCGTTTGGGGAAAGAACTCGCCTCTCTGCAATCACGTGGAACGGCAACGATCGGCAGCCTCTTCACGGTTTATCCGTTCATTCGCAGTCAAAAAGGCAATCTTTCCGGTACTCTTTCCCTGGAAAATAAGCAACTCAAGGATGTATTTGTAACCGTCCCCATAGAGAAACAAGTTCAGCTCGCAACCTTTGGTCTGACGGGAAATCGTCAGGACGCATTCGGTGGTGGTGGCGCCACGCTGTTCGACCTGTCGATCGCAACGGGTAGACTGAGCATGGATGAGGTTTCACTATCGATTGACAAACTTTTGTCGCAAACTAACGGCTCTTTCACCCGATTGGATTACAAACTCAACCGCCTGCAACGCCTGAGTGACCGTGACTCGCTTTGGCTGGCGCTATCCGGGCAATACGCTAGCAAGAACCTCAACTCCTCGGAGCAATTTTCCCTGGGTGGAGCGTATGGTGTGCGTGCCTATCCGCAAGGCGAGGCTTTTGGAGATGAAGGCCGGCTTGCAACTTTGGAATTACGCCACAGCTTTACTCAAAAACTGCAGGGCGTGATGTTCTTCGATGCCGGTTCAGTCATTATCAACCACGATCCATACCTTGCCGGCTCGAATACACGGTTCCTTTCCGGTGGGGGTGCGGGTGTGAATGCGAAAATATTCGGTATCGATATCAAAGCCAGCCTTGCAGTGCGCGGCAGCGGTGGCCAACCGGCCTCAGAGCCCGTTACTGTGAACCATAAATCCAGATTGTGGGTGCAGTTGGGCAGGTATTTCTGATAGCTTCTTCATCAAAGCGCTTTGGCGTCAGCACTGTGCAGGGCAAACGCGACGGGGAAACGAAGGGCTTTTAACGAACTGCCAACCATTCCGCCAGGTAGCCAAACAACAGCAACCAAGCGGCTGGTTATGGCTGCGCACACGGTTGGAAGGCGGGGAGCATGTTCCCAGTCCTCATTCCTTGCGGTCTGCTGGCAGAAAACCTGTTGCCTGAGCGCTGAATGGGACTCGCGTCCGCATGCTATGTCAACCCATGGTCGGACAGACCATTCAGTTCAAATAGGGCACGTCAATGGCAGCTACCAGCGCAGTCAGTCTTGACCCAATTGCCGCCCGTTTTAAAGTTCACTACTCCCAGCAGCGCACCCCTGTAATATGGCCCATTGCTGTAGCCTGCGGGGATGGTGGTGGCGGGTGCAACGGTACCTTTGGGCACAGCCTGTCCGGCGGACAGGATGATGGATTCTGGTGTGGTTTCTCCGCCTAACGCAGTGATCTCGGGGCCAAGGTCATAGAGGTTAACCAGAAACGCCTTGTTCTTCCAGCCGTGGGCTGTTCCGGTATGGCACATGGTGCAGCGATAGGTGCCATTTTCTGACGCAGGCCAGGTTGTAGCAGGCACTGGCACTCCCCCTTGCGTGGTGTAGAAAGCATGTCTTTGGTGAAGATTGTTGACGGGTTGACCCCAGGCATCAACGCCGCTGCCGCCGAAGCCGCTGTTCAATGCGGACGCGGGTGCCCCGCTGGCATCGGCGTATTGATTCTCATCGTGACAACGGAAACACAGGGTGTCCGATCCGACGGTATGGGGAGTACCGGTATCCCATGTCCCCTTCAGGATGAAATTCTTGTTGCTGCCGTGCGGCCCCCACGAATTGCCGTCCTCTCCACCGAGCGGGACTACGCCTTCGGCAGTGATGGTGTCCGAACCATGGCAGTCGCTGCAATACATGGTCTGGTTGCCGACGGCATTAACCAGGGTGGCGGCGGCCGGGCCGTCGGTATTGGAGCCGTTCCAGGGGCTGCGCCATGTGTTCGGGCTGGCTGCGCCGAGTAGGGCGTTAGTGCGTCCGGTATTATCCATCACCGGGTGCCAGGAACGGTGATTGTTGACGGAATAGGCTGCGGACGCACCGGAGTCCGCAGTGCTGGCGGGCGCGCCCTTGTGAGTGGCCGGCGCCTGGAACTCCATCGCGTTGTCGGCGTAATAGAGCAGACCATTGGTGCCGGTGAGCGTGCCGCCGCTATATCCCAGGGGCAAGGAGGTGGGATCCGTGTCGTCGTAGGCGTAAGTGGAGTGACACTTGAAGCAGATCTGGTACTCGCGCGTTAAGTAAGAGCTGGCAACGGCAGCGGGCGCGTTGCTGCCGCCGTCGCCGCGCTTCGCCGCATAACTGAACGGGTGGGTGCCAAATTCGGCGGAGAGGTACTGCGGTTCCACACCGAAAGAACCGCGCACTGAGCCGGAGGCGAGGTTGTTGTGGGCGACGGTGTCACCGGCGACGATGGCGTGCTTGTGGGTTCCAGCGTCGGCAGGGAACACCGGGTCATCGTTGAACAAGCGGTTCCTGGTCACGCGGTGCGGGTTGTGGCAATCGCTGCATTCGGTATGGCGATTACTGATGACGCCTCCCGCGCTTACCTTGCCCAGCACTGCCTGCGACTCCATGAAATCCTTGCCGCATTTGTCGCCGGCGGTGTTGCACCGCGCGGCCGTGCCGCCGTTTATGCTGTCATCGAAACTGCCGCCGATGTTGTGCGTCTCGGGTTGTCTGGAGATGGGCATGCGGATGGGCAGCGCGAAATCGCTCTTGATGTCCGGTACATTGGTCAGGGGGGAGATGATACTTGTCCCGAACAGGCTATGGCATTGATAACAGGTTTCCTCGGTGGCCGGGTTGCCGCCACTCTTCGGTGTGGTCAGGCTGTCGGTGCCTTCCCGCAGCAGGCGCTTCGCGCCCTGCACAGTGTGCGTGTCGTGACAGTTAAGGCAGGCCGCCTTCCAGACCGGGGTGTTGACAGGGAAGTCGCGCTCAGCGGTGGCGGCTTCGAGATAAGTTTCGTCTGCCACAAGCTGGTTGGCGTGGGCCGAGTAGGCCCATAAAGCTCCAACTTTGTCATGGCATGCCAGACACATGGTGTCGTTGCCCTGGTTGAAGGCGCCCGACACAGGCTGTACTTGCTGGAGGCGGTTGCCGCGGAGAAACTTGTGGTTACCCATGGCGGGGTCGGATTCCCAGGTATGCGGGTCGTGGCAGGTGGTGCATTGCATCTGGTTGCTGTCCAGCGGAAAAAGCGGTCTGGGTGCGACCCCGGCGATGCGGTTGCCGACGATCGGCACGTTATCTGCGACGACGGGCGGGGTGCGCAATTCACCGTCATTGCCTGCGAGAGTGGCGTCATAGGTGAACGAAATGGGGTGGTCGTTGGACAGGTCGACACCTATATCGCGGGTATTACCGGTGAGTTCCCCGGCTCCGGACGGCATGGCGCCGGCATTCGTGCCGTCCATTGCGATCGAGACCGGGCCCGCGCCGTTCAGTACACCGACTGTTCCAATCGCCAGTGTGCCGTCATGGCAGGACAGGCACAGCTTGGAAGCTCCGCCGGGTTGCTGCGTGACAGCCTCCATGGAGGCAGAAGTGTAGGTAGTGTAGGTAGTGTAGGTCAGGCTGGAAAGTTCGCGGTTCCACAGCGGTGGCACGACGTTGAGATTCGCGTTATGCGGCGTATGGCAGAACACGCAGATCTGGTTTTCGCCGGTCGCTTTGACGGGACCGGGGCCGCTTGCGGAAAGATTGTGCTTGGTGTTCGCCACTTTCGTCACTATCGCCGCGAGCGCAACGCCGCCCGTCCCCAGCAGCAGGGTTATGCTGAGCAGTAACGGCCATCCGAGCCGCGGCAAGTGATGATGTTCGTTCATTGCGCCCCTCCCAAAAACTGCAAGACCGTGACCCTGCCGTTGAACATGTCGGCTATGTAGATTTGGTCATGGCTGTCGCTCCAGACACCGGACGGCAGGTAAAATTCCCCGGTCTCCTTGCCGGTGCCGCCCAGCGCCAGCAAAGTGCGGCCCTGTTTGTCGAAAACCAGCAGATTATCGTACAGCGATTCTATCACGTAAATATTGCTCTCACTGTCCACCGCCACGCCCTTGGGGCGCACCAGATTGCCCACATACAGCCCGCGCTGGCCGAATTTTGTGACCATCTTGCCGTGCACATCCAATACCTGGATGCGCGAGTTCAGGGTGTCGGTCACATAGAGTTTGTCGAAGGCGAAAGCCAGATGGGTGGGAGAGTTGAACTCGCCGTTGTTTTCGCCGCGGCGGCCGAGCACTTCCAGCAACTTGCCATCGTCGCCGAATACCTTGATGTCATGGGCGTGCGTGTCGGCCACGTAAACTCGTCCGCGCAACGCATCGCGTGCCAGTCCGGTGGGCCGCTTCAGCACATCGCGGCCGAATTCGCCCAGTGGGTTGCCCTTGCGGTCCAGCCGGAACACGCTGTGCAGTTCGGCATCCGCCACCAGTATTTCGCCCTGTGCGCCCAGTGCGATTCCGATCGGCGCGACGAACCGGGTGTCGGTGCGCGCCCTGTCCCAGATTTCCAGTTGCCCGGCAGGTTTGTCAAAAACGTACACTGCCGCGCGGCCGATATCCGTGACAAAAACGCTGCCCTGATCATCCACCGCGCCGCATTGCGGCCGCCGCAGCACGACCGGATCTGGGTTGCCCGCGCCGAGGCCGACCAGCCAGTCAAACAACTTCACTGCGGTGCTGCGGGCTTCCAGGTTTTCGGCGCGAAAATTATTCTCCCCGGTCAATTCCCCCACGTATCCGTAGCGGGGTTTCTCAGGTGCCGCCGGCCATACCTTGGGAGTCTCCTGGCTGGTATTGGTGAGGCGGAACACTTTTGGTGTCTCCGCGCATCCGGTAACGAGCAAGGCCAGGGCAAGAAGCGCGGTGGGTAACCGGCGTTGTGGGCACATATTATTCTCCTTGATACTCAGTCGCAGGGCGGGGTGAGCCGGTTCCCTGCACGTTATTGCCGGGAACCGGATTGAATGGCGCGATCGGGCTATCCGGGAAGATTAATGCCAACCTCAATAATCGCCCGGCCCTCCCGTGGCGGTTCCGCCGCGCACCCCGCTTTTCAGGCCGGGCAGGCCGGAATGGCACAGGTGGCAATTCTGCGGACCCCAGGCGATCTTGTTGTTGTGGCACATGCCGCAAAACCTGCCTTCGATGATGTCGGCCATCAGAATGTTGTTGGAACCGGCGCGCATCTCGAAACCGACCTCGGTGTGACATACCCGGCAGCGGAAGCGGATACGGTGGAACCAGTGCGGGAAGATCACCGGGCGCATACCGGCTTTTTCCGCACGCTTGTTGATCACCACGTCGCCGTATTCGGCCGTGGCGGGAAGCGGGGCAAACAGCATCAGCAGTAGCAGCACGATCATGCTTCCCGGCAAATAGTCACGAGTCGGTTGCCGGTTGGGGATATGCAAACGGGCGGCGGTCATTTGTGCATTTCAAGCTCGGTGACCGGCTTTTTCAGGTCCGAACGCTTCACACTGTGGCAGAAGAAACACTCGACCAGCGGGAACGCCACTGCGCCGTGGCAGCGGCCGCAGTATTCCCCGCTCAACACATCGAACATGCCGAATCGCGTGGCGCCCCGCTTGGACTTGAACAGCCATTCATGGCAGTTGCCGCATTCCAGCCATTCGGTATGTTTCTTGTGCGGGAACAAAACCATCGGCAATTCCGCTGTCCTGGTTCGTATCACGTCCAGGTCGAGCACCTGCATCTGATAATTGTTGTCCAGAATGCTGGGGCGCGGCTCGATATATCCTTCCTGGATTGCTTCGACCCAGCGCACCTTGTTTCCGGAAAAGGCGCTGGGCAGATAAAAGAGTGCTTCGGCGGGGTTCTGCAGCAGATGTGCACCCGGCCCGGCCGGATCGTGCAGGCCGTCCGCCAGGATAGGCAACCACTTGCCGGGCCCGTCGGGAGCGAAAACCTCCCCCGGTTGCCCGGCCAAAAGCTCTTCGGCGACTGCCGGCACGGTCTGGGCGGCCCACATCCCGATACACATGGCGAACAATCGTGCAACGATATGGTGTTTCATGGTTTTCATGTTTCAGAAAAAATAGGCATCATTCGGGCACCTCCAGACCGATGGTGCGCAATGCCGTTTGCAGGCGTTTGGTCGCTTCGTGCAGCGTGCCGATGGCGGCCGGATGATCGCCGCCGGCAGCCTGCTTTTCAGCGATGCCCCGTGCCGTGCGGGCGTCCTGTACAAAGCGTTCGCTCAACTTGAGCGTGTCCTGGTCGGGTTTGAATTGGGCGCGGGCGATCGGTATCAGTTCCTCATAGCTATGATAGCGCGCCAACTCATATTCATATTCCTCGGCCGGTGATTTGAACTTGGTGTCGTAGACAAAGGCGGTGGATGCCAGCAATTCGTTAAGAACGGAAATATACACGGCATGCACTTTTTCCAGCAGTTCGGATGCTTCCGGATATTGGCCGTCGCGCACCCGTGTCTGGGCGCGATTGATCAGGTCGCGGGTGCGTTCGATCTCCGCATCATAGGGTTTCACTTCTTTCGCCGACATACCCTTGCGCACATCCTGGTAGGTGGCCTGAAAGGCACGCACGTCCTCCAGTAGTTCGGCGTAGCGTGCACGCTGCCTGGTTTCCACCTGAAGCGGATCGGACGCCAGTCGTGCGGTATCCTCGAGCAGACTCAGTGCCTCGTCGAGGAAGGCATTCGCCCACACCAGGTTGCCCGCGATGAAGGCATCATTCGCCCTGGTATACAGGGTGCGGGCCAATTCCGCCGGCTGCTTGACCTGGACATCGTCGCTGCGGGCGGCGCGTTCCATGATGGGCGAATTGGCCACCAGCATCTTGACCAGCTGCAACTTCTGCTGAACTTCCGCACGTGGAGGCTGGGCTACGGCATCCTCCGCCAGTGCGGGAGATGCGGCGAACAGCGCCAGCAGTGGTAGCCACAGCTTGAGCGCTGACAACGTCATGGGCGTGGTCCGCCCCCGTTGACCGCCACCTTTTTCGGCTGGGAATGACAGCGCTTGCATTCGGAGATCGGGAAGGATACTTTGCCGTGACATACGCCGCATTTCTGTCCGAGAATGATGGCCGCCATGTTGATCTGATTGGCGCCCTTGCGCGGAATGAAAATGTCGGGATGGCAGTTCGAGCAGGCCAGCCACAGGGTGTGCTGGCGGTGGGGAAACACCACGTCAGGCATCGAGCTTTTCGGCACGCGCACGATGTTCATGTCCATGACCATCGGTTCCGCGCTCGGATCGGTGCGTTCCCAGCGCGGCTTGAGATTGCCATCGTCCAATGCCTTCACCCAGTGCACGCCGTTGCCGAGTCCGGTCTCGGTCACAGGCAGGCCTTCATAGGCGTCCAGCGGGTGTTGCAGGATCAGGGTTCCTTCATTGGTGGGATCGTGAATCTCGTCCTCGCTAGGCGGCATGTGCGGACGGCGCGCGACCTTCAGTAGCCGGTTGAAAGGGTTGGCTCCTCCCGCGATGGCGGGCCTGGTCGAGTACTGGTATTGCTGTACCGGTGGTGTCGCAGCGGCCGTCTCGGGTGCCGGGGTTGCTTCGGCGGCGGGCTTGGCTTTTGCCGACTTGCTCTTCGCCGGTTCAGCGGCAGATGCAGTTGTCAGGGGCGCGGCCAGCAGCGCGGCCAGCATTGAACAGAGCATCAATCGGGTGCCCCGAGAGATTATTGGTCTGGCACCAGCCGGACAAAAAATTTTTGTATCGGATAGACGGTTCATGTGGCCTCCTATTTCTTGTTGGTCAGGGAGTTGGTCGGGACGGCCAACTCCTGCATCGTGCTTTCATGTATCTGGATCGGCGTGCCGGGCTTGCCGGAATGGCACAGGATGCAGTTCTTTACCGACCAGGCGACATTGCCGTTGTGGCACGCACCGCAGAATTTGCCTTCGATGATCTTGTACATGTTGATGTCATTGCCGCCGGCCTTGAACTTGAAGCCGAGGTCGGCATGGCACACCTTGCAGCGGAAGCGGATGCGGTGGAACCAGTGGGGAAACACCACCGGGCGCATGCCTGCGGCATCAGAGTAATTGTTGATGACCACGTCGCCGTATTCGGCCATCGCCGGACTCGGGGCGACGAATAAAGCGGCAATGGCCAGCGACCAGACCAGCAGTATCCGCCCCATGGGGGTGAGTCCAACGGAAGACCGGCTGGTTGTTTCACCGGTGCTCCCATCAAAAGTTTTTCGTATCAAGGATGGCATGTGCTTCCCTTTCTCTGTTTTGTTGACAAAAATCTTTCGAGCGAAAATCCGCGACTTGGGGTGGTTATTGACGAGGGCCAGTCGTAGCGCGTATCCATTACGAAGAATACCTCATGCGGTGCTTTGAATCCAAGCATTTTATGTGCCATGTGGCGAACCATTGCCCCGGTAATTTCAGCATCGTGCCGTGCCGCTCATGCCCGTCCAGGCCGGTCCGGATGATTTACATTTCCGGCCTGGTTATCGGCATGTTCACTCCAGTCATTGTTCTCCGCAACTGTTGAAGCATCCGTCTCGCCGGCATCAGAAATACCTTTTCAGCGAAAGCGAGATCAGGGATTGTGTACCACCATCGCTATCTTTCGAAAGATTTACCTTGAATTCCGTAGAAAGTCGCCCAACAACATAGGACAAGGTGTTTTCCCAGGAGATCGGACCCTGTTCAGCGGGTGTCGCCACCAACACCGGGACGATAGCCCGGCTGTAAGTACGCAGATCGGAGTCAAAGATCAAGCGGGGAGTATTGAACGCGCGCAGATTATTGTAATGCAGTGAGGCACTGGAATTGGTGCTAACGTTGCCGCTCGCAGGACTGTTGTTTACCTGACGCGTTGCCTGGGCTGACAGACTGCCGCTCAGCGTTTCATTGCGGCTGATATTCTCGCGGATGTTCGCGCTGAGGTTGATGAGTTGGATAGTATTCTGGGTGCTGATCAGCGAGCGGCTATCGCGGCCATTCAGCGTAACCGAGGAAATGCTGGTGCCCCGCGTACGTTGCCAATCTGCCGAGGCGGAATGATTCAGATTCGCGGCTGCCTGACCGTTTGACGTCTGACTCAACGCCACCAACTGATCCAATTTCATGTTCAGCCTTCCGCCATAGAGGCTGGCGCCTCGGCCCAGGCTGTGGCCGGGGCTTACCGATATGCTTTGCACGCTGCTGCTGCTGCCGCTACTGTTGGTATTGCTATTGGTACGGTTAGCGACGGAGCCATAGATCCGGCTGTTATAGCGCCAGGCATCCAGGTTGAGTGCGGCCAACGGGTAACTTGCGGTGGCGGTCTGCGTGGTGGTCACGCTTCTGTTCCAAACCGAATTGTATTCGGACACGTTGATGTTGCCGCTGGCTGACAGATTGATATGTTGGGTTGCCCGGTAATTTCCGCTCAGATTCGCATTGGCAGAACGTGACTGGGAGGAGGCTTGCTGGAGACCGAAGTCGGAAACATTCACCCGTGCGGCGCCAAGCACCGAATAACGTTCCCGGAGAGGCTGCCAGTTCAGGGTGCTGTTCAATTCCCGGGTTCTGGAACTGCTGGATGACAGTGTCGTGTCGTCGGATAAGCTCAACAGGCTCGCCAGGCTGTCCACTGAAAACTCGGTGCTTGGCCGGTATCTGTGCTCGACTGATGCCTGGTTTGACATCGTGCTTCTGCCGTCTAAAAGGTACAGGCCGTTTTGGCGGGTTCCGTTTACGTTGATGGACTGGTGGTCAAATCGGTTGGACTGCATATTGGCGTTCATTCCGCTCTGCAGGTGGGAATTGACACCATGGATTGCCGTCAGGCTGCGGTTGTAACCTATTTGATAGCGTTCTTTTCCTGCCCGGGGTTTGTAGCTTTGGAGTATGTCGAAGCGGGTGGTTTGAGAAACGGGTGAGCCTATGCCGGGACCTGTATATTCCTGGTTTCGCGCGACAGTTGCTTCGAACGGCATGCGGCTGTATGGCAGCAGATACAAGCCGGCATTGCCCACGATCGTATTGTTCGATGAGCCGCCCTCGCCCGATTTGGCCTTGCTGGCGGTAAAGCCAAGACCGCCGGTTACTTTGGCTATCCATGGCTGCGAGATGTAGCTGCGCGCCTGGCTTCTCAGGTTAAGCAGAACCCTCTGCCGCAGCCTTGGACTGGCGCCGCTGGAACTTTGTTGCTCGATGTCATAACCGATATCCCCCCAGAACCGTGTCGCGATGGGTGCGATCCGCAGCGATCTGCCGGGTTTGTCGACGGGCGCGGCCGGAGTGGTTGCAGCCGTGCCCAGGAACGTCACTGCCTCTACCGGTTGGCTGTCAGCAAGGGGGTCAGCGCCGGGGTCGGCGATCTGGGCGGCGGGTGCAGGCGGCTCTGCCGGGACGGGCGCATCGGCAGCGAATGCCGGGTTCACCCAGCCGAAGGCCAGCCATGCCAATGTGATGACACAACACGTTCGGCCTGAGCCAGTCGTTCTATCCCTCCCTTGTTTTGCTGTAAGCATTTTGTTATGGCATGAAGACTCTGACACAATGATTTGAAAATTGTCCGCACTCGGCACCCGTTTTAGCCGCAAGCCGGCTACGCAACAACGAACCGGGCAACGGCGCGGAATCCCACAGCGGCGCGTCTTCCCCCTTTGCAAAAGGGGGATTGAGGGGGATTTGCACTATCGGCGAACAGGCCGATAATTTTCAATATGCTCACACCTTTCACGCGAAGCGGTGATGCCTGGAATGTTTCCGTCGCAGGTCGCGCCTAGACCAGGGAATCCCGATTCAATCGCGTATTCCTAAGGCTTGGGAAGCGGCAGATAGCGCGACTCATCCACTTTGATCGGGGTCTTTTTCCTGAGTTGTGCAATCAGTGCCTTCCATGCGCGCTCGCCTTCATCGATCAGGTACAACTCACTGGCACGCGGCTTGACTGCATTAAAGCTGTTCAGTTTTGCTTCCTTGCGGTCTGTCAGTTTGAAAATGCCTATACCTTCCATCAATCCGACCGGGTCGGATATCTCGCCGGGTTTGAGTTTGCTTACGACTAGCTGCGACATCTCGGACAGCATGCCGCCATGCAAATAGCCCATGTCGCCACCCTGATCCGAGGTTTCGGCATCGCCGGAGTGCAGTCTCGCCAGTTCGGCAAAATCGGCACCGGCGCGCAACTGCTTGACCAGTTCTTCACCCCGCACGCGCTTGATGTCAAAATCGGGGGCTGAAGGATCCACACTGAGCAGAATGATCGAAACACGCAGTTGCTCAGGTTCGGTGAATTTGTCCAAGTGGGCGGAGTAATACGCGCGCAGTTTTTTCTCGTTCGGGGTGGGCACCTTGCGCACCCGTTGTTCCAGTTTGCTGCGCAGGCTTTCCTCTTCAAACCTCCGTGCCAGGATCGGCAGTGCGCGATCCCTTACCTTCTGCCATTGCGGATTGGCGGCATTGCGCTGTTCATATTGCTCCAGCTTTTGCTGGACCTCCGCGGTATCCGGTTTCAGCTTGAGTCGTTTGGCTTCGCTTAGCAGCAGGGCGTCGGTGACCAGTTTGTCGCCGATCTCGCGTTGTAGCGCCGCGACCTCCGCATCGGGCGGCTTGCCATGGTAAAAGCGGTTGCGGCTTGCCACAGCGAAGGCGTTATCATAGTCGCGCTGGGTGATGACGGTTTTCCCCACCCTGGCGAACACCGGTGGTGTACTGCTGGCTGCTACGCTGCTGCCGGTTGGATTGGCATCGGCAGCCAGCGCCTCGGCGCCGAACAACACGCCGATCGATAAGGCGGCCAGCGCCAGCCTGATGTTGTTGCGGTTTGGTTTCAGATTCACTGTTGGATACCTTTCATAAATTGAACTGTGTGGCATATTGAACGGCAGGGGCAGGTTGCCGGCCTGTCGTTGCTTCCATGCAGTGCCCATGTCCACGAGTGCCAGAGCACACGGGAAGAGAGCCCACGCTTGCATTATCACGTGCCTGCGGCAGAAAATCCAGATAAAAAACCAGATAAAAAACAGACAAAAAAAAGCCAGACGTTTCCGTCTGGCCCGCCTTGCGGCGCGTGTTACATACTGCTTACTTGACGTGGCAGGACAAGCAAGTTGCGCTACCATTGTTACCTGCTGAGTTACGCAGGAAGGTAGTGTTTTGTGTATGCGGGTCATGGCAGGTTGCGCACTCAACGAGTGGTTGACCGGCAAGAGAACCACCAACACGGTTGTACAGAGGCAAGTCATGCTTGTCCTTGGCGGAGTCAGCATTGGTGTCGATGTAATACACGGTCGTACCGCTGGCTACAGTGGTATTCAGTGCAGTTACGAAGTCGGCATCACGTGCGGTACGGGCCAGAGCGCCAGTCAGAGCACCAGCATACTCGATGCTGATCGGGTGATCGTTCCGCAGGTCGGTACCCAGGTAGATCATTTCGCCGGAAACATCAGACATGGAGGTGAACTCGAAGAAGCCGCCTGAGTTAGGCGCTACTGCATTCGTACCAATGTTGGTACCAACGGCAACCGCACCGGTAGTGCCGCCGCCTGGTGAGTTGATCACAACGTTCATAGCTTGTGTACCGTCATGGCAGGACAAGCAAGCCAGCGATACGGAACCGACTGTAGTCGATTCGGAATCCAGCGTGCTGGTACCGAGGGAAGCGTAGGTGTTGTAGGATGCTGTGCTCAGAGTGCGGTTCCACAATGGTACTGCTGCAGAAGAATCGGCACCGTGTGGTGTATGGCAGAATACGCAGATTTCGGTAGTTCCGGTTGTGAAGTTCCAGCCAGCGCCGCCGTTGCCGGCGTTAGGTGAGCCGCCCAGGTTGTGCTTGGTGTTCGCGATGCCAGCCATTGCGACGCTGCTCATCGACACGAGTGTCAAACCGAGAGCTAATTTAGCAATTGAGGTTTTCATTTGTACATCCTTTATAAAGTTAGAAAAGATACTGCTTCGTTTGCTACTCACTTTTTACACCGGCCTTGTTTGTGATGGTTGCCAGCGCCCCCAGATTGATAGCACATAGTGTGCCAAAGATGTAAGTCATTGTTTTGTATTAAGTGCCATGCCAAATGAAAAACTAATTTCCCGTCTGTGGGAAGCTCTGCCGCCAGCTTTCCTGATTGTGGGATTTCCTGATTGTGGGATTGCCTGATGACGAGATTCACCGGTTGCGGGATCGGGCGCTTGCCAGGCTCCATCCATATTACTCCCCGAGCGCTTACAACACCGGCCAGGGTTGCAGCACATCCCGGTAGCCTTGAATCCGGATAGCTCCACGGCGAGTCTCATCCCTCTGTCGGGGCTGTGTCGCTTTGCCCTGATTTTCCCCCAGAAGAAGGGGCCGGGAGGTTGGGGAGGCTGGGAGGAGTTGAAGTTTAACCCGGATTGTCCATTAGAGGCTTTCCCTTTCGCAGGAGCCAGCTTGCTGGCGAGGTTTATCGCGAGCAAGCTGGCTCCTGCAGTGGGCTCGTGGCCTAATGGATTATCCGGGTTTAATCCAAACCCAAGCCCAAATTCAAATCCCCGCCAATTCCTCCTTGTCATAACCAGCAACTTGGCTATCGATCATGTGCCGTTTGGGGTTAGGGAACCTCTGATCAAGTCCTCCATGAGCCGCGTTGCTGACAAAATCGCGATGATCGCAAGGAGCGCGACGAAGGTCGTAGCTTGGACTACGATGCCGAGGAGCGCGACACCGCGAGCGCGCGATTTGGCCGTTCCTCGAAACTCCGCTGCGCTTCGTTTTGTCGCAACCCGCATGGGCTCGGGTTTTCCGGGCGGTCTGATGAAACTACTAGCCATTCCACTAGGCCGCCAAAAAACGGCAGCCAAGTGGCTGGTTATGCTGCGTTGTGCTCGTTGCGAAGGGAATCGACCATTCGCTGCCTCGCACGCCTTGCATCCCATCCCGGAAAACCCCGAGCGCGGCCATGTGGGACTTAATCAGAGGTTCCTTGGGCTTGGTCTCATTGCAGCCTGCGGCTATAATCGGCCGGAAATGATTTCGACCCTACCCCGGTTCTGCTGTACTTAACCCGAAAGCGCATGCAATGAAAACCCGCAGCCTGTTGTTGCAACCCTATGTCCAGGTTGGCCTGTTGCTGCTGGCCGTGATCGCGTTATACGCCGGATCGTTGTCCGCGCCGTTCATTTTCGATGATTTCACATTTTTTTCGAGCGCCGAAACGCTGTCGAAATATGGCCATGGTTATTTCAGTTTCGAGTTGCGCTGGCTACCCTATGCCTCTTTGGCCTGGACGGCGGAATGGCTGGGGCTGGATCGATCCTGGCTCAGGCTGGGCAACGTG
>JBGSKJ010000048.1:0-8942 GCA_041741275.1 Gallionella sp. | reverse complement strand
CGCGATACGATTGTTCGCGGGCATGGCCCGCTCCTACAAAAAACATCCCCTCCCCCATGCAGGGGGAAGGAACGAATTGCATAGTTTGATTTATTAAATTCAGGAAGAGAGAAATGCCAATAAAATCCCATATCCGCACCGTCCCTCACTACCCGAAGCAGGGCATCCAGTTCCGCGACATCACCACGCTGCTCAAAGACCCGGTCGGTTTTCGCGCCACGATAGATGAGCTGGCGCAGCGCTACAAAGACGTGAAGCTAGACATGATCGCCGGCATCGAAGCGCGCGGCTTTATCTTCGGCGCAGCGCTGGCCTACGCACTGAACAAGGGCTTCATCCCGATCCGCAAGAAAGGCAAGTTGCCCGCCGAGACCATAGGCCACGACTATGCGCTTGAATACGGCACCGATCGCATCGAGATCCACACCGATGCGATCCAGAAAGGCGACCGCGTGTTGCTGGTGGACGACCTGATCGCCACCGGCGGCACCGCGGAAGCCGCCTGCACGCTGATTGAAAAAATGGGCGGCAAGGTCGTCGAATGCTGCTTCATCATCGACCTGCCGGACATCGGCGGGCGGGCAAGGCTGGAGAAGCATGGCCATAAGGTGTTTGCCCTATGCGAGTTCGAAGGCGATTGATGGAAACCTGTAAAAATCTACTGCGCGATTCGATAGCGGCGTTGCGCGGTACTCGAAATCCTCATGTACTGTTAGTACATTCCGGTTTCTGCGTTCCGTGCGCCTTGCTCTCGAACCGCTCGCTACGATTTTTATCAGGTTCCACTTCCATGTTGGTAAATGTAGGGTGCAAAGCCAGGTAGGGTGGGCACACAGTGCCCACGCGGCACACAATAATTCGGTGGGCAACGAGTTGCCCACCCTATAAAACATGAAAATTAACGGCACATCATTTCGCTCCATCTGGCCCAGCGCCGACAACACGGCGGTGGAGATCATCGACCAGACCAAACTTCCGCACAGCTTCACCACGTTGCGCCTGGACACGATGCGCGATGCCGAGCGCGCGATACGCGACATGCAGGTGCGCGGCGCGCCGCTGATCGGCGTGACGGCGGCTTACGGCGTGGCGCTGTCGATGCGCCACCATGCCTCGGATGCGGCGTTGAAAGCGACCTGCGACAAGTTGTTGCTGGCGCGTCCCACGGCGGTGAATCTGCGCTGGGGTGTGGAGAAGATGCGCGCTTTCCTCGCTCCGTTGCCTGAGAACGAACGCGCCGCTGCGGCATGGCAAGAGGCGGCGCGCATCGCCGAAGAGGATGTGGAAATCAACGCGAGCATCGGCCGGCATGGCAGCGAGATCATTCGCGCAATTTATCAGCGCAAGAATTCCACAGTAAATATATTGACGCACTGCAACGCGGGCTGGCTGGCGACGGTGGATTGGGGCACGGCGCTGGCTCCGGTCTATACCGCATTCGACGCGGGTATTCCACTGCATGTGTGGGTGGACGAGACCCGCCCGCGCAATCAGGGCGCCAGCCTGACCGCGTGGGAGCTAGTCCAGCACGGCGTGCCGCACACGGTGATCGCGGACAATACCGGCGGGCACCTGATGCAGCACGGCATGGTGGACATGGCCATCGTCGGCTGCGACCGCGTCACCGCGCGCGGCGACGTGTGCAACAAGATCGGCACCTACCTGAAAGCATTGGCCGCACACGACAACGGCGTGCCGTTCTACGTCGCGTTGCCGACGCCGACGATAGACTGGACGCTGCAGGACGGCGTGCAGGAGATCCCCATCGAGGAACGCGCGGCAGAAGAGGTGACGCACATCTCCGGATTGTGCGACGACGGGCAGGTGCGCACCGTGCGGCTCACCCCGCAGGGTTCGCGCGCCGCCAACTACGGCTTCGACGTGACCCCGGCGCGGCTGGTGACGGGATTGATCACAGAGCGCGGCGTGGTGGGGGCGGAGGCGGGTGCGATGAAGGTTTTGCGGTAGGGATACTGCGCGCCGTGACTATTCCTTCCCCCATGCAGGGGGAAGGTTAGGATGGGGGTAGAACATTGGGGCGATAGTGAAGGCAAAGCTTCTACCCGCTCCCTAGCCCTCCCCCTGCATGGGGGAGGGGATGACAGGAGTTTCACCAGAGGGTGGGCGAATGTCGGGAAAATATTTTTGAGAAAGTGAAATCATGAACGAAACCGAACTGCGCAGTGAGCTGGTGCGTTTCGCCAACAAGCTGGATCAGCAGGGCCTGAATCGCGGCACCTCGGGCAATCTTTCCGTGAGGTTCGGCGACGGTATGCTCATCTCTCCTTCCGGCATGGGTGCGGAAGGACTGACCGAAGACGATATCGTTTATGTTGAGATGGATGGGGCCGCACGCGGGCGCTGGCAGCCTTCCAGCGAGTGGTTGTTCCATCGCGACATCCTCTTCCAACGAGGGGAGATGGGCGCAGTCGTGCATACCCATGCCATCGCCGCAACCGCGCTGGCCTGCCTCAGAAAAGACATCCCGCCGTTCCATTACATGATCGCATTATTGGGCGGCGACAACATCCGCTGCGCGGAATATGCGACGTTCGGCACGCAGGAATTGTCCGATAACGCGCTGGCTGCGCTGCACGGGCGCAAGGCCTGTCTGCTGGCGAACCATGGCATGATCGCTACGGGTGCTGATCTGGCCGAGGCGTTCAGGATCGCGGTGGAAGTGGAAACGCTCAGTGAGATGTATTTGCGCGCGTTGCAGGCGGGGGAACCGGTTTTGCTGACGGCAGAGGAATTCCAGGCGGCAAAAAAAAGGTTTGCCGGTTATGGCAAACCCGAGGGTTCGAACAAAAGTGAGTAGAACAGCGAAACAGAAACTGCGCCGGCCAAAAGGAGAAGCCGGCGCGGGCTTGTAAACAACTACACCGAAGTGCTGACAGAAACGAAAGTGGGCAGCGCGACGATGAAGGATATGACACCCGCGATGATCCAACGCACGAATCGTCCTATCGTTTCTTTTACCGCGGAATAAGCTCTTTTCATATTGGCACTCCTTAAACAAGTGGAATCAAATACCCGCTCTGCAAAGTTTTGCTGCACGATGCAACAATGGGCATGAGTCAGATAGCGGGGATGGAAAAGAGTTCCCTTGAAGTTCCCGATAATTCTTCAGGATTGAGTCTTGACGCCACCGCGAGGGGGGAGTTGAAAACCGTGAATTTGGTGTCCTCGACAGGAATCGAACCTGTAATTGACCCTTAGGAGGGGCCGGTTATATCCATTTAACTACGGGGACAGCGTAAGCTATGAAAGCAGCGCGCATTTTAACCCAAAACATCCATTAGCTCGTCATTATGACCCGGCACAAATTACCCGCCACCGTGATCGCCATCGGCCTGGTCAGCTTCCTGAACGATCTGGCTTCGGAAATGGTGACACCGTTCATCCCTATCCTGATCGCCACGGTGCTGGGCGCGGGGCCGGTGATACTGGGACTGGTGGAAGGGGTGGCGGATGCGGCGGCGAGTTTCCTCAAGCTGTGGGCGGGACGTTACTCCGACGGCAAACACGGGCGGCGCAAGAAGTTGATGGTGTGGGACTACGGCATTTCCAATCTGGCGCGTCCGCTGCTGGGCATCGTGTCGAGCTGGGGTGCGCTGTTGCTGTTGCGCAGCCTGGACCGCGCCGGCAAGGGTTTGCGCAATGCACCGCGCGACGCGCTGCTGGCGGATAGTACTCATCCCGCCATACATGGGTTTGCCTACGGCTATCACCGCGCCATGGATAACGCCGGCGCGCTGGGCGGCACGCTGCTTGCCGTTGCCGCGCTGAGCTGGCTGCACTGGAAGGTAGAAGAGGTGATCCTGTGGTCGGTCGTGCCGGGCGTGCTGGTGCTGGTGGTGCTGATCTTCGGTGTGCGCGAACCGCCGCGCCTGAAAGTCGAAATCGAAAAGCCGCGCACGCCCCGAGCCACAATCACCTCGCCGTGGACGTCGCTGTCGCCTGTAATGCGCCGCTATCTGTGGGTGCTGGCGCTGTTCACCTTTGCCCGCGCGTCCGAGACTTTCATCCTGCTGCGCGGCAACGAGCTGGGCATGAGCCTGGTACAGGTGTTGCTGCTGTGGGCGACGCTCAATGTCAGCAAGTCCGCCACCTCGATGTTGGGAGGGCGCATGGCGGACGCATTCGGGATGCAGCGCCTGACGATCATCAGCTGGTCGGGCTATGCAGTGAGTTTTGTCCTGCTCGGCCTGGTCGAACACGCCGACGCATTGTGGATCGTCACCGTGTTGTACGGCCTGCTGATCGGCCTGGGCGAAGGCTCGGAACGCGCGTTGATCAGCCTGTATGCCGACGAGCGCGAGCGCGGCACGGCGTTTGGCTGGTATCATCTCGCCGTCGGATTGAGCGCGATCCCCGCCGGCGTGCTGTTCGGCGCGGTGTGGCATTACTGGAATGCCGGCGCCGCATTCCTGTTTGCCGGCGGGCTGGCACTGTTGTGCGTGCTGTTGCTGCGCTTGTGGAGTTTCAGAAATACACCGATATAAAGGAGAGCGATATGAAATGGTTGGCTATCGTAGTCGCGCTGGTGGTGTTTGCATCGTTGCTGGTGGCGCGCGCGGCGCGTGCCGGGGAGTTGCCGGAAGTGGGCAAGCCTGCGCCGGATTTCAATCTGCCCGACCAGAACGGCAAGCAGCATGTGCTGAAGGATTATCGCGGCAAGTGGCTGGTGCTGTATTTCTATCCCAAGGACGATACGCCGGGTTGCACGAAGGAAGCATGCGCGTTCCGTGATGACTTGCACCAGATAACCGCAATGGGGGCTGAAGTGGTGGGTGTGAGCGTGGACGACACCGCAAGCCATGCCGAATTCGCCAAAAAATATAATCTGCCGTTTCCGTTGCTGTCGGACAAGACCACCGAAACTGCGGCGCGCTATGGTGCGCTGATGAATCTGGTGTTCATGAAAGTCGCGCGCCGCTATACCTTTTTGATCGACCCGCAGGGCAATGTCGGCAAGGTGTATCTGAGCGTCGAAACCTCGCGGCATTCCAAAGAGATCATCGAGGATCTGCAAAAACTGACAGGGAGCAAGTCGTAATGTGGCAGAAGGTGAATATGTTTGTGGCATGGTTCTTCATCCCGCTGACCCTGTCGATGGGCTGGGTGGCTGCGATCGGGCGTGTCGTGCTGGAGTTGCTCGGCGTTACTACGCATGAAGGGGACATTCCCGGTCGTATCGTGGGCGCGTTGTTGCTGTTTGGCGCGGTGTATACCGTGCTGCATCTTCGCGGTTCCCTGCCACCCGTGGGCAAGCCGGAAGGTAACGGATTCCGTTTCGGCCAGCGCCTGGTGCTGGCGGGGAATCTGCTGTCAGGCCTGTTCATCATTTTCCAGTTCACATTTCCCCTGATCGGGAACCGCGAACTGCATCTGGTGCTGGACCGCTTCACCAATGCTTTCGGCTACTGGGCCATGGCGTTCTGGTTAGTGGGCTTCTCTTTCCTCTATCAATCTTCACTGCCTAAAAAGTAGTTCCCCATCATGCCATTCATCACTTTAGACAAGGCCTGCCTTGCGTTCGGGCACGTCGCCTTGCTCGATCATGCGGATTTTCAACTCGATGAGGGCGAACGCGTCGGCTTGATCGGGCGCAACGGTGGTGGCAAGTCCAGCATGATGCGCGTGCTCGCCGGGCAAGGAAATCTGGACGACGGTCTGGTGTGGCGTCAGCCTTCGGCACGCATCTGTTACGTCAGCCAGGAGCCGGTGCTGGATGCCGATGACACGGTGTTCGATGCCGTGGCGAAAGGCTTGGGCAAGCTGCAAAAGCTGCTGCACGATTACCATCATGTCTCCCATCAACTCGCCGAGCCGGACGCGGACTTCGACACGCTGCTCGAAGAGATGCAGCACTTGCAGACTCAATTGGAATCACAAGACGGCTGGTCGGTGCAGGCGCGCATCGAGACCGCGATCGCCAAGCTGGATCTGGATCCCGACAAGCGCGTCGGCGACATGTCCGGCGGGCAGCGCAAGCGTGTCGCGCTGGCACAGGCATTGGTGGCCGAGCCGGATGTGCTGATACTCGACGAGCCGACCAACCATCTGGATTTCGCCTCCATCGAATGGCTGGAAGGGCTGCTGAACAATTTCATCGGCAGCGTGCTGTTCGTCACCCACGACCGGCGTTTTCTGGACAACGTCGCGACGCGCATCGTCGAACTGGATCGCGGCAAGCTGGCGAGTTTTCCCGGCACTTTTTCCGCCTATCTGGCGATCAAGGAACGCATGCTGAGCGACGAGGCGGTGGTGAATGCCAAGTTCGACAAGGTGCTGGCTCAGGAAGAGGTGTGGATACGCCAGGGCGTCAAAGCCCGCCGCGTGCGCAACGAAGGACGCGTGCTGCGCCTGGAACAGTTGCGCCGTGAGCGTGCCGCGCGCCGCGAGAAAGTCGGCAAGGTGGAGATGAGTGTGGATACCGGCGAGCGTTCCGGCAAGCTGGTCGCGGAGCTGGAACATGTCAGCAAGGCGTATGGCGGGCGCACGCTGGTCGATGATTTTTCCTGCCGCATCCAGCGCGGCGACAAGATCGGCCTGCTCGGGCCGAACGGCGCGGGCAAGAGCACGCTGCTGAAAATTATCCTGGGCAATCTTGAGCCGGATAGCGGCAAGGTGAAACTGGGCACCAAGATCTCGGTGGCGTATTTCGACCAGCTGCGCGAGCAGCTCGATGACAATGCGACGCTGGCCGACACCATCAGCCAGGGTTCGGATTTCGTCGACATCGGCGGGCAGAAGAAGCACGTCATCAGCTATCTCGGCGATTTCCTGTTCCCTCCGGAGCGCGCCCGTTCGCCGGTCAGGAGCTGTTCCGGCGGCGAGCGCAACCGTTTGTTATTGGCGCGGTTGTTCACCCAGCCTGCCAACGTGCTGGTGCTCGACGAGCCGACCAACGACCTCGACATCGAAACGCTGGAGCTGCTCGAGGAGCTGCTCGCGCAGTACGACGGCACACTGTTTCTGGTCAGCCACGACCGAGCCTTTCTCGACAACGTCGTCACCCAGGTGATCGCGTTCGAGGGTGACGGCAAGCTGATCGAATATGTCGGCGGCTACGAGGACTGGGTGCGGGTGAAAAAATATCAGGCCGGCGTTGCATCAGCTAAACCGCCCGTCGCAACTCCGCCGCGTGCAGTTGCCGCGCCGGTCGAAAAAACGAAACCCGCCAGCAAACTCAGCTTCAAGGAAGCGCGCGAACTGGAAGAGTTACCCAAACGCATCGAAGCACTGGAGCGCGAGCAAAGCGACATCGCCGCGCAGCTTGCCGATGGGACTATCTATCGCACTGATGCCAAACGTGCCAAACAATTGCAAGCTCGCAACGAAGAGATCGAGGCGGAAGTATTGAAGGCGATGGCGCGCTGGGAAGAGCTGGAAGGGAAAGGCGGGAGAGCAGGGTGATAAATTTGTTCATTATCGCGGGAAAACCACCGGCCATGACGGGGGATGGTTACCTGGTTTTATAAACATCCGGTTCCGACACATTCAGGAACTTGAATTTTCTGAAGGAGGGCTGTCAACCTAATGGAGCCAAGCAGCAAATATGGAGCAGTGCGGCCCTTTTAATTGTCGCCGATGATCACGGTACCACTGTCAACCATGGCGTGAAGTTAACAAAATCACTGGCGTCATTGCCTGTGCCTGATGGATTCAAAGTAGCATGATAGGGTCCGGACGCAGAACCCCACCAGTTATTTGTGGCGTCAACAACGGGGTGGGTAGAAAGAATGCCGATCGTGTTTGCGCTTATCGTATTGTTATGAGCGACGACGACACTCGTGTCAGACAAATCATATCCAACCGCAATTCCTATGCCGTTATTGGTCAGGGTATTTCCGGTTACGGTTACTGTTGTCGTTCCAAGACCAGAGAATGTAGTCACCAACACTGCAGCTGATCCATCAGGCACAACCACACCGGTATTGTTGGATATGGTGTTGTTCTGAACATTTACGATTGCGTCATTACCAAGTTCAATACCATAATCCAGCCAAGTACCGGCTCCCTTACCCGTGATTGTATTGCCGCTGGCCGTACCGCCGCCGCCGAAATATTGAATACCGATTCTGCCCATCCCGGTAAACGTGGAATTGGTGACATCCACATTTCCTTTGATGATCATGCCGCGTCCCTGATAATCCGGACCGCTTTCATTGTATTTGATATTGCTGACGATGCAATTATTCACAATACCATTTCCCCAATAATAGAGGCCCATGTAAATCAGTTTGCCTGTTCCGTCCAGGGTGATATTGCCAAGGTTGAAGGTGATACCTGCGGGGACGAGGAACCAGCCTCTCGCATCGCCAGCAACGCCCGTATCCTGGGAAGGTTTGATGATCGTGGTAGCCTTGTCTGCCCCAACGATATTCAGATTTTTACTGATGACGATTTGGCCAACTTCCGTATAGGTTCCCGCACCAACCAAAATCGTGTCGCCAGCAAGAACTCGGCTGTCGCTTATGGCATACTGAATCGTTTTGAAAGCGGCGGCTCCAATTGCAGCTCCATGCGAGACATCATCAGTCCCCAAAGGATCGACGAACCATTCCGCTACTGCTACGGTATAGGTCGCGGTTGTGCCGTCAGCAGCGGTTACGATGTATGCCTTGGGCGTTGTAAAGTCATTCGCTGTCGTGCCGCTTTGCTGGACTAGCGTTCCCACTTTGACGCTGACGCCTGTGGACGCGAATGTCGCCACCAGAGCCGCTTTGTTTGTCCCGGACGGCACCGGCACCACGATGGTCTTGTCCGTTTGATTTATATATCCTGTCGCACTACTACCATGTAACAATTATAATTTCGGATAAAGACGCGTCAGCTTGGTCCGCGCATCCGAAGTTGTAAATTGCCAGTTAATCTTTTTCAAGCTGTTGTTTCGGTCTTGCTCCCATGCAACCACTTCGGCCTTCATGCTCTCC
>JBGSKJ010000047.1:0-16622 GCA_041741275.1 Gallionella sp. | reverse complement strand
CGGTGGGTAAAGATGCCAAGACTGCCTGCTTCAGCTGCCATGAACCGCACCAGGATCGCGGCTATGTATTCAGCAATCTGCGAGACGCCAAGAAATGAGTGCGCAGAGAATGGGCACGCCTGCACCAGAGTGGCAAGTGAGAACTACTAGGGACGGAGCCCCATTCTTTTCACAAAATCAATTGGGCTCCGTCCATATATTATCACCTGATTTTCCAGTTCCGCATAACGCCTGGTGTTGAACAAGGCGACCAGCCGGTTGAATTCCTCGGGTGACGGCGCAGCAGAACGCGTCATGATTTTGCCCTCGCAACAATGCCTGGACTTTTTTCGCTGCCGCAGTTGCACGGATCGTTTCTGCCTGGCTTCACGTTCATCACTCCCGGTTTCAATTCCGCCTGGGTGCCAGGTCGCCCAGCGCGTCCAGCAAGGGGCCCAGATATTTTTCATAAGGCCGCCAGCGCTCCACTGCGGACGTGTAGATCGGCCGGCGCACCTGCGTCATGCTGGCGGTGTTGACCGAGCGCTTGGTGTTGTAGAAATCGAGGCAGGCATCGTCCCATTCCAGACCACAGAAGGCTATCATGCGCCGCGCCTGCGCCTCCTGGTCGGCGACGATATCCTCATACTGCACATCCAGGAAAGCCCCGGCCGGCAACACCTTGCGCCAATGCTCCATCAGCCGCGCATAGTCGGCGTAATAGCGGCCCAGCTCGGCCAAACATTAGGGGACAGACCACGGTTTCGCTTTCGAGTAAGTTACAAAACGGAGTTACATGGGGACGGATCCTCATACTTTTGGGTGGCAATCGGGTTCCTTGTCTGGTGTCGGTTTTTACAGCAAAAGGTAAGAGATCATGAAAGTAACCTTTCTTGGTGCAGCTCGTGAGGTCACGGGTTCGTGTTACCGGATCGAGACGGGCGCTGTCAGTTTCCTGGTGGACTGCGGCATGTTTCAGGGTGGACGCGAGGCACCGACACGCAACCGAAGGCCTTTTGGTTTTGATCCAAAGTCCCTCGACTTCGTGCTGCTCACGCACGCTCATATTGACCATAGCGGCCTGCTGCCCCGGCTTACGCGAGAGGGTTTCAACGGGAATATCCATACCACCCAGGCTACGGCCGAACTCCTTGGTATCATGCTGCCCGACAGCGCCCACATTCAGGAGACCGATGCCAGGCGTGCGGCACGTCACCAAAAGGCTTCCAAGCGCACCTCAGTGGCGCTGTCAGTCCTCTATACCTTGCAGGACGCTGAAGATTGCCTGAAACAACTAAGCCCGGTTGCGTATGACGAGTGGCTGACGCCTCACCCCGATGTTCGATGTTGTTTTCGAGATGCCGGCCATATCCTCGGTTCGGCGATTCTCGAAATCCAGATCACGGAAGGCGACAAGACCACAAAGCTGGTCATGTCAGGTGATCTCGGTCAACCGGATCGGGTGATTCTGCGTGACCCTGCAAAGATTGAAGAAGCAGATGTATTGTTCATTGAGTCCACATATGGCGATCGCGTGCACAAGGACATGCCGACTACGCTTGAGGAACTCGTACAGGTGATCAAGCACACACTGAATGTCAAACACGGCAACGTCATTGTTCCGGCATTCGCGGTCGGGCGCACTCAGGAAATCATCTACCACCTTAATGATCTGACACGCCAGGGGCGGTTGCGTAACCTTGATATTTTCGTGGATTCCCCGATGGCAACAGCGGTGACCCAGGTCACCATGCGGCATATGGCACTATTCGATGAGGAGGCGAAGCATCTGGCCGATTGGCTCGCGGCAGGGCGCGGTCTGCCTGGCCTGCACTTCATCGGGAGCACAGAGGAGTCCATCGCACTCAACGAGGTTCGTTCTGGCGCCATCATCATTTCTGCAAGTGGCATGTGCGACGCTGGACGCATCAAGCACCATCTGCTCCATAACCTTGGGCATGCCGAGAACAGTGTACTTATCACCGGTTTTCAGGCGCAGGAAACACTCGGGCGGCGGTTAGTTGATGGTGCGAAACAGGTGAGCATCTTCGGACAAAAGATTTCGGTACGCGCCTCGATTCACACCCTGGGCGGTTTCTCGGCGCACGCCGACCAGGCAGCACTGCTCGCCTGGGCCGGAAGTTTCCGGCGACCACCCCGCCAGACGTTCGTGGTGCACGGGGAAGAAAGTGCGGCACTCGCGTTCTCTAACCGCCTCCAAACTGACTACGGCTGGACGGTAACAGTACCTGAGCCAGGCCAGGTTGTAGACCTGTAAATTCTGAATTTACCGAGGAACTAAAGAGGTCAGTATCAAATAATTAACCAAGGGTGACCGCAAAATGAAAAAGTCCAAAAAAGAAATCCTATGCTGCCCTTTAACACTCGAATAGAAGACGCTCGAAAACGTTATTGGTCGGCTGAACGCACTAGTTATGGCATTTTCTAGCGGCTTGCGGACACCCATAGACCTTTCTAAGCTGGCTTCAGTATTGGCTTGATAGCCTGCTTGGCGCAAATAAACTAGACACTGCTGATCCATGATGGGCATGCAACTGGCGAATCAGCCCAAGGCTCCTTTTAAAATGCCCGAGATAAATTTCTTCATTAGTGGCAAGTTGGCTTACCATCTCAGAAATGTGTTCGCAGCAGGATAGTAGTAAAGCGCTCAAGTTTGATTCTACGCGCAATTCGGCATTGCGCACTCTGCTCAGTACGCCCTCGAACACATATGAGAATGCAACGATGTACTTAGACCCATAAAAGTTAGCCAGTTCTTTAATGGCCTGCGTGGCGCATGGGATGGTACTGGCTACGGCAGTATCAACTGGCGACCGATGGAGGCGCAGCAGCGCAACTTTCATGTCCTGCATTCGGTCAAGACTGTTATTGATGGGATCGATAAGTGCTCTATTACAACTCATGTCTTTCCCCTTTCGCCACCGAAAAGTCATCTTCCTCTCACTATCAGTGAACTCTGATGTCTTTGCTGTTCTTTAGAATTGCATCAATTTCCGCTTCGGCTGACAGCCAGTCTGCCAGTGAATCATCGGCCCCAAAGCCGCGATGCTCGGCGTGATAATAAGCAGCAACGGAGATCAATTCGTCACGGCTAACCCCATCCCCAATTTCATTCTTCAGAGTGGCGGATTGCTTATGCGATGCTTCATGATGGTGTTTCATTTTATTTTTCCTTAAGAAATAATTGACCTAATCCCTACACCAGCGAATCAATGGATATCGACTCAACGATAGGGGTTTACCAATATAGGGGATTGCCAAAAGCCATTCTGTGCGGTGGCACACATCAACTAAAGGGTTCAGCATCGGATTATTTTCTTGACCTTTTCATTTCGCGCAGTTGTCGTGCTCGTATCCGAAAGGCAATAGGTACCGGAGTCGAATTGATTGCTTTATAAGTTCGTTACCACACAGACCGGCGGCAATATCAAGTTCATTCTGGACACTTCACAGGGAAAGCCTGTTAATTTTAATGAAGGAGTCTGATCATGAACAAGAATCAAGTCAAAGGAGCATTAAAAGACGTCGCCGGTAAAGTGCAGGAAGAGGTTGGAAAACTGGTCGGCAGCAAGGAGCAGCAGGTCAAAGGCCTCGGCAAGCAAATTACCGGGAAAGCCGAGAAAGCCTACGGCGATGCAAAAGAAGTCGTCAAGGATTCAAGCAAGCGTCCTTGATGCATCAGCTTAATAACAATGGCCGCTGTACGTGGCCATTTTCTCGTCAGGCCGAGCAGTTGGCGCAACTTGGCTGAATGTAGTTCTACGGATCGGGGAAATGCCATGCCATTAAAAAAAGGGGCAAGTCAGGCTGTCGTCAGCAGCAATATCAAGACACTGGTGCATGAGTGGGAAGAGGATGGATCGATAGGCAGCAGCCATCCCGCAACGAAACAAAAAGCAGTCAAGCAGGCCGTTGCGATCTCGTTGAAAAAAGCCGGGAAAAGCCGCAGCACCCAACCTCGTAAACGCGAAAAGTGAGTTACGGATACCCGATTCACTACCGTCCTCGGCACTCGCCACATGCCAGATCCCGGGGTGCTTCCCGGTAGAGCGCGCCGGGTCGATTCCGCCCGGCATAAAAGGACCCAGGCACGATGTGTTTTTCAGCAACAGCAAGTTTTATAGCCGGGGTTTCATTGTCCGTACTCGGTGCGGCAACCGTGAAAAGGGCGAAACGAAAGGCGGAGATTCCGTTTGCGATGATCCCGCTTTTGTTCGGTGCCCAGCAAATCGTCGAGGGGATGCTATGGCTGTCATTCCGGTTTGATGTTCCACTGCTCAATGTGACCATGACGTACATGTTTACACTGTTCTCGCACGTACTGTGGCCGATATATGTGCCATTTTCGATCGGCTTGATGGAAAGCGTAGCCTGGCGCAAAAAGGTGATATCAGTATTCCAGATCACAGGGATCGCGGTCGGCCTGTACCTCCTTTACTTTATCGTCAGGTTTCCTGTGACTTCCGAAGTTCATCAACACATGGTGTATGTTTTACCCTATGTCAAGGAGCAGCCGGTACTGGAGTTCTATCTTGCGGCAACGTGTGTTGCTCCCTTCTTTTCGAGTCACAAGATAATCAATATCTTTGGCGTTCTGGCATTGCTGCTTTTTATGGTGGCTTACTGGTTCTACACCGTCGCCTTTTTTTCCGTGTGGTGCTTTTTTGCCGCGATACTGAGTGCTGTCATCTATCTGCATTTCAAATTTGTGGAACTAAAAGGATCAGCTTCAAATAATTACCCAAGGGTGACCACGAAATGAAAAAGCCTTTCTCCATGATACGAGAGTTCCACCTTGCCGACTGGTTCACACTGGCAAACGCGGTCTGCGGCACAGGGGCATTGTTTTCTATGCTGACATATTTGCAAACGACCGATGTCAGGCACGTCTACTTTGCATGCGGGTTGGTCGTTGCCGCCTTGATCTTCGATGTCCTGGACGGACGGATCGCCCGGTGGCGACAGCAGACTTCTGCAATGGGTCGTGAGCTTGACTCACTCGCCGATGTCATTTCCTTCGGCGTTGCCCCGGCCGTGATTGCATACGGTTGCGGCATGCAGGGCTTATACGATCGTATTGTCCTGGTCTATTTCGTTGCATGCGGCGTATCGCGCCTGGCGCGCTATAACATCACGACCGAGGTGATGTCCGAGGGTAGCGATAAAGTGAAGTACTTCGAGGGCACGCCCATCCCGACCTCTGTGCTGCTGGTTGCGTTGATGTTCGCGGCCGCCTCACTGGGCGCATTGGGCGAGTCCCTCTGGTTCGGCAAGGTCATGTTGGCCGGCTTCACGCTTCATCCGCTGGTTTTGTTGTTCGCGGTTTCCGGCTCACTGATGGTCAGTCGCATACGAATTCCAAAGCTCTGAATTGAACTAAAGGAAATAAACATTAGGAAACAATAGGGGACAGACCACGGTTTCTACAATTTACAAAACAATATCCGCTCTGAGTTTGCCGAGCGGCGATTAGCGAATTCGCGCATAATAATTATGTGGTCTATTTCGGGGGTGGCAAGCAAACTTCGGCCTCGCCCCTTTCATGGACGGTCGAGGCCATGCAAAAAACAGATTGCCGTAAAGTGGCGTTGTTGATTCGAAAAGCGATTGCGCTGTGGTTGCTACCCTTTGCACTGGTCGCTTCAAAACCCTCATTGGCAGATTATTTTGGTGTCGAGCCCTCCCGGGAAGAAATTCAGCAGGAGTTGAAGCTGGTCAAAATGCTGCTGGAAAATTCTCCGCTCACCGGGCGCACAGCCAAAAATGAGGAAGAGCAACTCATACAGCCAATGGAATTGGCGCGCACCCTTTATGGCAGGGCGGTTGATGCCTACAATGAAGGCAACATGGTATGGGCCGATGTGTTTCTGGGCGAAGCACTGAGTGTAATAGAAGATGCAGTACACCTTTCTTCCGATCCGCTTCAGGTGGAAACGAAGCAGCGAGAGCAATACGCCGAGCAGATAGATGACGTGCGCGCCTTCGATGCCACCTATCAGAATGTCCGCAAGGGCTTGCCGCCGAAAGTCGCAACGAAATATGATGCAGCGATCGAGCCCACATACAGCCTGATCAACCACGCCCAGAAGCTGGTGAGCGTCGGCAAGTATAATGAAGGTTCCGAACTTCTGAAAAAAGTGCATGCCATATATATTTCGGTTCTCAACGAATTACTTGCATCGACAGCCTTCGTGTACGACCATGTGTTCAGTACTCCGGCCGAAGAACTCGAATACGAGATGGCGCGTTACCACAGTTACGAGGAACTGTTACCGATCGCCATCAACCAATTAAAGCCAGATGAAAACCTGATCAAATTGAGCGAGCGTTTAGTCCAGGATGCACTCAAGACACACGGTACCGCCGAAAAGCAGGCCGCAGGTGGAGACCATATAGCCGCCATCAAGACACTACAAGAAGCAACGAAACGTCTTCAGACTGCTCTGCGCACCATAGGTTTGAATGCGCCTGAATGAAATATAAGATCAAAGGAGCCATGCAGAGCTGACCCGGGTTTCTCGAACACTTTTAATAGCGGAATTACATGGGGACGGAGCCCGTGATTTTGTGAAATGAATAAGGCTCCGTCCCTATGTCAATCCAACGTTCGCCAGGAGGAGCTATGAGCATACAGTTTCGCAGCACGGAACTATCTTCCACGGAAGCGTCATTCCTGAAATGGCAGTACGGTTTTGACGAAGAGGACGATCCGTTCGAGCGTGCGTTGTGGCATGTCATCCTGCGAGCCTGGGAGGCCGATAACGCCTCGGGAGCAGGCGCACGCCATCTCGAACGCCTCGGCTGCAGCGGCGCTTACCCCGAGGAAGTAGCGTTGTTCGTACGATTCAAGTCCGAAGGCAGCGACGAAGTTTGGAACGAATTGATCCGCCGCGCCGACCTGTCTGATCGCCGCACCGCCAAAGTCGATACGCCGGTCAATCGCCGTCGTAGCCATTAAAAATTAAAGAATGGCATGGGGACGGAGCCCGTGATCTAGTGAAATGAATGGGGGTCCGTCCCCATTTCAATCGGACGCTGGCATAACCGCCAATTTCGTATAGGAATGAAGCAATGTCCCGGCGCAACCCCACACCTCTCACACCCCTCGACACGCTTTTCGAATTGAAAGGCGGCAAGGTGCTGCCGCTGCCTGCCAGGCTGGCGCGTCTTTACGGAAGTCTGCGCATGCCGCGTGCAGGTGCGCGTCCGCACATCATCAGCAATTTTGTGACCACACTGGACGGCGTCGTTTCGCTCAATGTGAAGGGACACGAGAGCGGCAGCGACATCAGCGGGTTCAGCGTCCAGGATCGCATGGTGATGGGTCTGTTGCGCGCCATTGCGGATGTGGTGATCATCGGCGCAGGGACGCTGGGCGCCGATCGGCATCACGTCTGGACAGCCGAAGAAATTTTTCCAGACCTCGCGGATGAATATCGCCGGTTGCGCACGGCGCTGGGCAAACACGGGCCACCGCTGAATGTGATCGTCAGCGGCAGCGGGCAGGTCGATCTGGACTTGCCCGTATTCGCTTCCGGCAAGGTTCCGGTGCTGATCGTGACGACGACTGCCGGTGCCAAGCGATTGCGCAAACATAAAGCTTCCGATGCGGTCGAAATTCGCGCGGTGCGCAGCGTTGGCGTCATGCGCGCAAGCTCGATCATCAACCAGGTACGCCGTGTGAATGCCGGCAAGCTGATTCTCGTCGAGGGCGGGCCGCAGTTGCTGGGCGATTTCTACGCGGAAGGAGTCCTGGACGAACAGTTCCTGACCCTCGCGCCGCAGATCGCCGGCCGCCAAATTGACGATCGACAGTACAGCCTCGTTATGGGGCAAATATTCGCGCCGCGCAGTCCTGTATGGGGAACCCTGGTCGACCTGAGGCGCGGCGGCAGCCACCTTTTTCTGCGTTACTCTTTTCCCTGAATCACAATCCATTCACACTGTTTGGAGAACGCATGATTTTCGAACTGGCCGAAGAAATAGCGAAGTTGGTACTCATCGTCGCCTGCTGTTATTTCATCTTTGGCACTTACGTACGCCGCAAACAACATGCATGGTCCAAGCCGCTGGAAAAACGCCGCATGACCATACTATTCGTGCTGGTCTTCGCCGCGATCATAGTGAGTGTGAGCGAGGATGTACTCGGCGGATACTCGGGGCAGATCGACAGAAGCATCCTGCTTTTCATCCATAGTCACGTTTCGGGCATGCTAAACGGATTTTTCGAAGCAGTTACGTTTACAGGGTCAGCAAGGATACTTATTCCGCTCGCAACCGTGGCAACAATCGCACTGCTGTGGGCAAGGCGACGCTTCGAGGCTTTGCTTATCGCAGCTTCGGTGATTAGCGGTTCGATTGTGATTTACGTTGTCAAGGTGGCGGTCGGACGTATCCGGCCCACGCTGTGGGAAACTGAATTGTATTGGGGTTCAAGTTTTCCCAGCGGGCATACTCTGGCTGTCGCGGCATTCGCTATCGCCGTCGCTGTTTGCGTGGGTCGAATCAGGCCAGCGGCGTACAGGCTCACGCTATCGATAGCGATCCTGTGGATATCTCTTGTAGCCCTATCGCGCCTGGTGCTGGGTGTGCACTGGCCCACTGACGTACTGGTCGCTGCATGCATCGGGGCGTTTCTGCCGCTGGTGATAAGCCTTGCACTTGAACTGCGTTCGATCAAATGATGGTCACACTGATCCTGCTCCCCGGTCTGGACGGTACCGGAACCTTGTTTGATGCTTTCGTTGCTGCACTGGGCACAGAGTTCAACGTGAAGGTGGTGAGTTACCCCACCACGGAGCCGCTTGACTATTCTGGGCTTGAAGCAATTGCGCGCAGCGCACTCCCTGCAGAAGGTCCATTTGTCATTCTGGGCGAATCTTTCTCCGGCCCCATCGCGATCTCGCTCGCCGCGTCCGGCTCCCCGCAACTCAAGGGGTTGGTTCTGTGCTGCACTTTCGTCCGCAACCCCCGGCCGGTCTTTGCCATTTTCAAACCGTTGCTTGGTCTGCTGCCAATCGCTTTCACGCTTGAAGGTATTTTGATTCGCCTCTTACTTGGCCTCGCATCCACTGCCGCCTTGCACTCCGCCATTACGCAAGCTCTCGCACAGGTTTCCCCGTCCGTCCTTCGTGCCAGGATACGAGGAATACTCTCCGTGGATGTATCGAGCAAACTCGCCGAACTTAATGTGCCGGTTTTATACTTGCGCGCCGCACAAGACCATTTGGTCCCGCAAACTGCCTCGCAGCTTGTAACGCAACTTTATCCTCGTGCGCAGGTAGTGCAACTGGAAACTTCGCACTTTCTGCTGCAGGCCGCGCCATCTGAAGCGGCAAAACTTATTGCCACCTATATCCGTGGAGTTGAATAATCCTGGAAACCGTATCGTGGGCTGACCTTGCAAGCTTGCGCACTCACCCGTCACTTCCAATCAACCGCACCGAACCGGCTGTGCCCCATAAATGTGTAAAAAATTCCAATCGTTCCCCGCGACTGTGTACTTGAAATCTGGCCGGGGAAGCTTGCGTCGCGGCGGTTCAAAAGGTATTTGATCGTGATAGCGTTTTGCTGGTGAACGCGCACGGAAAATGATGCATCGAGGCGAACGATGTTGTCATGCCCCGTGTCTGCTCCATTGACGAAATATTCGCGTGCCGTCACATCAAACGAAGCCCGGTCACCTAATATAAGGCGCGTCGAAATCAGACCTTGAGGCGCTACACCGTAATGGTAGTCGCGCTCGCTGGTGTCGCCGGCTATGCTTCCGGCTGCAGCATAGCCCACACCCAGCAATCCCGAGCCTTGCAGCGCGATCGAATCGCTTAGCTGCCATTGCCCGTTCGAACCGAGCGACAACGCCGTGGTCGAAATGCGAAATATCTGCGGTGCAATGTAATCATAGCTACCGTAGAGCCCCCACACACCGCGGAAACTACTGCCTTCCCCGTAGTCTTTTCCGACCAGCAATCCGCGCGTCATGACATTCTCGAATCCATTGGCGCTCGACACGGTGACCTGAAAGTTGAAATAGTCGTATGGGCGCGTATAGCTGTATCCGGGCTTCCCTGGCAGGCCGTAATCCATGGAATAATCTATAAGTGCCTCGTTGCGTTTAAGCGTGGTTGTCGAGGCGTCCTGACCGTCGTGATCTGTGCCGCTAAAGCCCAGTTGAAAACGGCTGTAGTACTCCGGGTCGCGGCTGGAAAAAATTGAATTTAGACGACTCCTGAAGGCCATGCGATTAAATCCTGTCGGTGGAGAAATAACCGCTGCGCCAGTTTCACGCCACCACTGGGGATCATTGTTCCCATGTTCGAGCACCATGCTCGACATACGGAACAGTGCCTCACCCAGAAAGGATCCGCCAAACGGAGTCATGATCTGATCGTTCCTGGAGGGCGGCACCCTTTCCCCGGCAATTTCCCAGAGGGCGCTGCCGGCAAAGTCATACCCGAGCGCCTCCCAGTAATTGAGGCCCGCAGATCGGGCGAACCCATGGTATATCGCCCCCTGGTACGGATGCCCCAATTGGTTTGTTTTGAAAGGATCGTTATCGTCAGCCCAACTGCTGCGCAAGTTGCTCTTGACGGTTGACATGTTGCTCATGTAATCGCCGCCATTGGCGCGCCGCCGGTTGATTTGATTCAGCAGCAATTCCTCGCCGAGGATTTCGAACGCTGGAATGGCATAGCTCTTGTGAGCCTCTATTTTTGCCGACAAATCAGGTTTTGGATTAGACGCGGGAGTTTTTTCATCGTTCGAAGCCACGTCGTTCAGCAGCGGCATGCGGCTGGACAAAGTATCCTCGGCGCTCGCAGCAGTCCATGCTATCAAGCCGCAAGCGAGTATGACGCTGACCAGCGTTATCCTGCACCACTTGTCACGCCGAAAGCCACGTGCCATTGCTGGCTTGATGGGCCGGTAATTGGTCGCTGCGGCAACTGTCATCATGTCTGATTCTCCAATCGATCTATTGTTCTGGATTAAAGAAATAAGCTATACATTGAAATCGCCCGTAGCGCCGTCTTGCGCTGCAAAGCGGGGACCAAGGACGACAACGTGACGGGATGTTGATTCAATCCCGACTGCTCAGAATGATCGTTCATAACGAATGCCCAGCCAGTCCGGCCCAATGACCGGCGCCAGATGGATCGCATTCAGGGGCGTTACCGTGAACAAGGCGACGCTGTAGCCCAGCGCACCGCCGACGATGACATCGCGCCAGTGATGCTTGTCTATGCGGACACGAATTATGCTCACGGTAGTTGCCATCACCAAGGCCGGCGCGCCATACTTCCAGCCGTAGCGCTCCTGCAGGAATCCGGCCTGCGAAAACGTGAAGGCGGCGTGTCCGGACGGAAAACTGTAGGGGCCGCCGTTCGGCCGCGTACCAAGGCTGGTATGGTTGAAGGCGAGGACAAGGGTGGAATTCAGGATCTCATTGATCACCGTGGCGCGCAGCCACTGCTTTTCCCCTTCAGTGTCGTCCTTGAAAAACGCGGTCCCGAACGCCGCCAGCGGCAAAATTTCGGTAATGATGTCGCCCTTCTCCTGGAGGTTGGCAGCAGCGGCCGTTCCGACGTGCAGAACGAACATCGCCAGAATGGCGGCTGAATATAATCTGTTCATGAAAACACTCCTTAAAGGATTTGGATGGGCCAAACCGCTTAAAAAAATCCGGGGTTCAGTGGAAATCTTAAACATTAGAAACATTAGGGGACAAACATTAGGGGACATTAGGGGACAGATCACGGTTTCCCAGGAATTAAAGGTGTCAGCTTCACACATTATCCAAGGGTGACCACGAAATTAAAAAGTCCCAGAAAAAATCCGATGCTGAGCTAACCGCTTTAACCGCCGAGTGTCTGGTCCTGGTTTTTAAACCAGGCGAGTGCGTGCTCAAAATGCTGCGGCTCAAAATCCGGCCAGTATTCATCCCTGACATAGAAATCCGCATAAACTGATTGCACCGGGAGAAAACCGCTCAATCGGCGTCCACCTCCCCATCGCACGATCAAATCCAGGCGTGATACTTCATCTGAACGCAGGCCGCCGTTCTTAAGACCGGCCAGATCCCATTCCCAACCATAGTTGACGAGTAGATTCACCTTCATTCCGACACTCTGGCGCTGCCGGAATTCTTTTAACGCCTGGGGGAATTGCGTCGAGGTCTCATCGCCGACAACTAGCAGAGCCGCTCCACGGCGTGCAATCTCGAAAGCGAATGCAACGGTGGCCTCGCTGAATGCCTGTTTCTGAATGGAAGGCCGCCTGGTGTTGTCCTGGGTAAAGCAGTAGATGGAAACTTCCTTGATCCCCCATTTTTTACATTTCTCGTACAGCAGCAACCCCGGGTCGATGCCATGAGCATATCCGGCTTCTTTGGGCAGTCCGTGATCAATGGCCCAGCGCCGATTTCCATCGGGAATGAAACCGATGTGACGCGGGATATTATTTTTTGCCAAGTTCATAACCGAAAATTTACGCGAAATTCTTCGCCGCAAAATCCCAGTTCGCCAGATGATTGATGAAGTTCTCAACGAACTTGGCGCGCAGGTTGCGGTAGTCGATGTAATAGGCATGTTCCCACACATCCACACATAACAGCGCCTTGTCACCCGTGGTGAGAGGTGTACCAGCCGCACCCATGTTGACGATATCCACCGAACCATCGGCCTTTTTCACCAGCCAGGTCCATCCGGAACCGAAGTTGCCCACGGCGGAAGTCACGAACGCCTTCTTGAACTCGTCGTGGCTGCCCCACTTCTTGTTGATGGCAGCGGCCAGCGCCCCGGTTGGGGCTACACCGCCTTTGGGCTTCATGCAGTTCCAGAAAAAAGTGTGGTTCCACACTTGCGCGGAGTTATTGTAAATACCATCGGAAGATTTCCTGATGATGTCTTCCAGCGCAGCGTTCTCGAATTCAGTGCCCTTGATCAGCTTGTTAAGCTTGGTCACGTAGGCCTGATGATGCTTGCCGTAGTGGTACTCGAATGTTTCCCTGGATATGTGGGGTTGCAGCGCATCCAGCGCATAAGGCAGTGCGGGCAGGGTATGTTCCATATATTTTCTCCAGGGTAAAAATTTAAAGGGGCCGTGAATTTCAGCAAAACTTGCGGCTGCAAATTTAATCACACAGGTATTTTCCCTTGCACACAAAATATTGTATGTACGCTGGCGTACGTAATGCGGCAAAGCGTGCATCGCTAACTAACTATGCGGTGCCATTGGGTGCCATTGGGGTCAGCATCGTAATAGTTTTTCTGCGATATGGCACAGGGGCAGTGACGATGTAACTCGATCATGCCGCCAGTGTATCCCCCGTCAGGGAAACATTCAGCACCACATCTTTCCACGGCACTTAAACCTTCCCATCTTCATCGCGCGCCAGGAGCTCAAGCACCAGCAGTTTGCGCACGTCGTGGTGAACGTTCGAGTAGTTGCGCACCAGCGCCTTGGCCAAGGCATAAACACTAAGCGCGCCGAGTTGCTTGGAGGTTTCGATCACTTGCATACGCGCAGGTGTGATGTCCGGGAAGAGGTTCGCCACTGAATCTAAATCAAGGTGGTAGTCTGCGGAGACAGACTTGCCTGCATCGGCTCTTTTAGCTGCGCGCAAGGCGCGAGCCTGTGAAGTTTTCCAACTCGTTAGTTCAATGATCGCTTTCATTTTTGCCTCCTGACAGGCGGATGACATCCGCTTCGAAATCCATAATAAGTTGTTCCAGAATTACATGGGGACGGAGCCCAATTGATTTTGTGAAAAGAATGGGGCTCCGTCCCTATATCACTGTGTGCTGCAAAAATCAGAATGGACACTTTTAATTATCTCCTTAAGACTTTCTTAAGATTTGAGTGCTTGAATTGCAACAAGGGGCGGATTGACCGGTTCGACTGATACCCGTGTTACGGGAACGTGGTCACTGCTCTTATTTATTGCATGGATGATGAATCCCGAATCACCTTCAATCACCAAAAGGAGTATTGACATGGAACTGCGTAACCTTGCTTTAGCTTTGACCACAGCGGCGATGCTATTGGTCACGGGTGGTGTATCGGCAACCGACATGCCGCCACTGGCCAAAAAATATAACTGCACGAATTGCCACGCTATAGACGTGAAGATGATAGGCCCGTCCTGGATGGATATTTCCAGGGCCTACAATGAGAATGGCAAAACCGGCATCGGCACACCTGTTGCCGACCTCCTGAAAAGCAAGACGGCTGAAGAATGGCTGAAATACAAGATCTCCCACGGCGGCGCGGGTATCTGGGGAACGGTGCTCATGCCTGCTACCGACCCAAACGACATCTGGCAAGACAAGATGGACAAGCTCGTGAAGGACATTCTGGAACTATCAAAAGGCGGCGCATCGAAAGAAGGCATGCTGCAATTGGCGAGCTATTACCGTTGCAACGCTTGTCACGCAATGGACAGCAAGCTTATTGGCCCGTCATGGATGGACATTTCCAGGTTCTACAATGGCAACGGCAATAGCAACGGCATAACGCCTTATGGCGTGAAAACTTCCGACGTCTTGAGAAGCAAGACACCTGAGGAACTGCTGAGTTTCAGGATATCGCACGGCGGATTGGGGAATTGGGGTGTTATGCTGATGCCTGCCATGGAATATAGAATTCCAACAAGTTCAGACGATTTCAAGCCGAGTGAATCCCAGAAACACGATGACCTCAATGATCTGGTCAAATTCATTCTGGACTTGGCGAAGAAGTGATTCTGTCTCGTTGGTAGAAAATGACTCCCAAAGCTCGTTGGCCAAGCTCGGAGAATTATCTTCGGCTTGGCCAATGAACGCTTTTTAATTGTCACTTTTCCCCATTTCGACAGGCTTTGCAAGGAACAGACAAGTCCCATTCTTGGGTTTCGCCTCTGCATGTGAGAATCTGTGCCGGGAGTACTACTTGGTGAGCGTCCGCTTTCGGATAGAATTACATGGGGACGAAGCCCAATTGATTTTGTGAAAAGAATGGGGCTCCGTCCCTATATCACTGATGGGAAGGCAGCCAGTTTGCAGGGCTTCATGGCTGCCTGACAATATATTTTTGCTACTTGGTTGGGATGTCAAATAATGGGCATCTATTGACCGTGTGTTACACACTGTGAACTAAAAAGGTCAGCATCAAATAATGAAAAAGTCCAAAAAATAATTCCGATGCAGCCTCATTCAACCTTGGTATCCCTGCAAGAACAAACCATGCATACGCTTATTGCCCTCACATTCCGGACCTGCTTCCGGTTCAGCCTGTCCGTTCTGGTTTTTGCCTTTGCCTTTCCTGGGCTTGCCCATGCCAGCCTCCCGCAGTCTGCCAATGTACCCGGTGGCGTTGCGATCATTCCGCTCGGCAGCGTTTCAACCGGTGCCGATACGCCGCAAACCTGGTTCGGCGACCAGCCTGTCCTCGTTACTTCAGATCAAGGGCTGTGGTACGCGGTGGTCGGCCTGCCGCTTGATACGACACCGGGTTCGCATCAGCTGCGCGTCAAGATCGGTGGCGTGACGAAAGCGCTGGACTTTGCGGTCAACCCGAAAGATTACCCCGAGCAGCACATCACCCTTGAGGACAAGAGCAAGGTGCAACTATCCGTCGCAGATCTGGCTCGCGCTGACCGCGAGCTCGCGGTCATCAAGGGGTTGAAACGCCACTGGCGCGCTGCGCAGGATACCGATCTGGCTTTTATCCTGCCCGTTGAAGGGGAACTGTCCAGTCATTTCGGCCTGCGTCGTTTCTTCAATGAAGAGCCGCGCGCACCCCATGCCGGCCTCGATGTGGCAGTCGATCGCGGCACCCCGGTCAAGGCGAGCGCGCAAGGTGCGGTGCTGGCGGTCGATGATTATTTTTTCAACGGCAAGACGATCTTTGTCGACCATGGCAACGGGCTGATCACCATGTACTGCCACCTTGACCGGATCGACATGAAATCCGGCGAAGCAGTAAGAAAAGGCCAGCAGATCGGGCTTTCCGGTAAGACCGGGCGCGCCACGGGTCCGCATCTGCACTGGAGCGTGATACTGAACGGCGCAATGGTCGATCCAGAATTATTCATTCCGGCACAGCAGCAGCGGCCATGATCTGTTCGACAGGATCGCGCGAAGTCCGCAACATCAAGAGAATTCCGGCCGTGATCGGGCTGGTGCTGGCGGCGCTCGCCGTTACTGCCGGCGATGCCGAGGCGCGTCTCACCGGCAAGGCTCGCACGCAAGCCATCGACATGGTCGTGATCCATTCGACCGGCGGCCCCACCTGTGATGCCAAAACAGGCAAGCCCATCCGGGTGGGAGCCGGCACCCTTGCGGAAAACCTGCGAAATATAGAAGCGGATCCCAGACTCGGCATCCACTACATGATAGACCGGGACGGAACGTTGCGCGCCAGCGTGCCCGAAGACCAGGCGGTACATCACGTTTTTCGCTACAGCGGTCGCTCCATCGCCATCGAGCTCATCAACGACGGGGATGGGCTAGTGCCATGTAACATTATTTATTTCGCATCGTAGAGCCCTGTGGCATACTGGTGAAACCCTTAATCAAAGGAGGTCACCATGTCACCGAGATACCGGGTAACACTTACCGAGCAAGAGCGCAGCGAACTTGATACAT
>JBGSKJ010000046.1:0-2823 GCA_041741275.1 Gallionella sp. | reverse complement strand
GGGCCATGCCCGCGATCCGCTTAATCGCGGGCATGGCCCGCTCCTACATACTGGTTTCCCGTTTGCACGGGAATGATAATTAGAGGTGTGACGCAAGATTGCGGCGCAGGTATTCGTGGAAATGCAGCATGCCGTCCTCGGTGGGCGACTGGTACGGGCCGTGCTCCTCGATCCCGCGCTGGTACAGCGACTTGCGTCCCTGATGCATGCGCAGGCAGATGATGTCGTCTTCTACTGCGGTTTCCTGATACGCCTTGCGTTCCGCTTCGACGTAATTGCGCTCGAACATCACGATGTCCTCGAGGTAGTAGAACTCGACGATGTTGGTGCAGGCTTCCGGTCCGCGCGGGATGATGGTGCTGATCACCAGTGTGCCGGGATACCACTCGACCATGATGTTGGGGTAATAGGTCAGCCAGATCGCACCGTATTTCGGCAGCTTGCCGTTGTGATAGCGCAGCACCTGTTCCTGCCACTGGCCATACACATCGCTGCCCACTTTGCGCAGCCCGTTGTTGATGCCGACGGTCTGCACGCTGTACTGTTCGCCGAACTCCCACTTGAGGTTGTCGCAATCCACGAAATTACCGAGGCCGGGATGGAACGGTCCGACGTGGTAATCCTCCAGATACACTTCGATGAAGGTCTTCCAGTTGAACGCGTATTCGTCCACTTCGACGCGATCCAGCATGTACCCGGAAAAATCGAGGTCTTGCATCACGCCGACCTTGCCCAGATCCTTTGCGATGTCGCGCTTGCCGGAAAACAGCAGGCCGTTCCAGTTTTGCAACGGCGACTTGTTCAGGTGCAAACAGGGATTTTGCGGGAAGTGCGGCGCGCCGAGCAGTTTGCCATCGGTCTGGTAGGTCCAGCGATGGATCGGGCAGACGATGTGTTGCGCGTTGCCGCGACCCTGCAGGATGGTGGCCTGGCGATGGCGGCAGACGTTGCTGAGCAACTCAACGCCATGCCGGTTGCGCACCAGCATCTGCGCATCGTCGCGCAGCACCTGGTAGTCACCCAGGCTGGGCACCATCAATTCATGCCCTACGTAATTCGGCCCATGATCGAACAACAGGCGTTGCTCGGCTTCCAGCGCCTTGGGATCGAAGTACCAACTCAAAGGGGGTTGTTCGGGAACTTTGGTGAGATGATCGAGTTTTGCAATTTCAGACATACCCACGCCTTCTAAAGTGAATACGATTTCAGGTTCCCTTCACGGGGTCTGGGATTGTCCCCGAAATCCAAGGGTAGGGCAATAATAATGTCAGTTCATTCCGCGCGCCGTACTTTCTCTGACGGGGCATCTGCATGGAAAAGTTAAAGCCAACCGGAACGCCTGAAGCGGTAGTATAAAAATCCGCAAGTCACCGCGATCACGATCAGGGCCAGCGGATAGCCATATTCCGATTTCAACTCCGGCATGTGCTGGAAATTCATGCCCCAGATGCCGGCGAAGGCGGTGACGACGGCGAAGATGCCGGCCCAGGCAGCCAGGCGTTTGTTGACTTCGTTCTGTTCGATGGATACCGTGGACTGGCTGACCAGAATCGCGGTGGTGATGGTGTCGCGCATCGCATCTATCGTGGCGTTGATGCGCGTCAGATGGTCATAGACATCGCGAAAATATTCCTGGGTGGTGGTGCAGACCGGCGGCACCCGCCCGCCATGCAGTTTCCCGGTGGCTTCCATCAGCGGCATGACCGCATGTTTGAGCACCACGACCTTGCGCTTGAGTTCATATAGTTGCGCGATGTTGTTGAGGGCGGCGCCCTTGTCAAAAAGGTGTTCCTCGATGGATTCCAGTTGCGACTCCAGGTCATCAATCACCGGAAAGTAGCGGTACACCACCGCATCCATCAATGCATAGAGCACGAAACCCGAGCCCAGTTGCAGCAGTTCCGGCTCGCGCTCGCAGCGCCCGCGCACCCCGAGAAGACTCTGGCTGCTGCGGTTGCGGGTGGAAAGGATGAAGTTGCGCCCGGCGAAAATGCTGATCTCGCCAACGGTCAATTCGGAATGGTCGGCTTCCACTATGTGCATCACCACAAACAGCGTATCGCCGTATTCCTCGATCTTGGGGCGCTGGTGGCCGTGGCGGGCATCTTCGACCGCCAGGTCGTGCAGCCCGAATTCTTCCTGCATCTTTTCAAGTTCGGCATGGGTGCTGTCGCGCAGCGCCACCCAAACCAGACAATCCTGCCGCTCAAGGTAATCGCTGATCTCTTCGACGGGAAGGTCGGCGAGTTTGACGCCGTTCTGGTAGGCAACGCAATTGATCAGCATGGCGGTTTACGGTCTGTTATCGGGTGTGCAAAGTATAAGCTTTAGTGCGGGGCGGTTACAGCACCGGGCACAAAAAATTGTCCGGGACTGTGCCTTTGGGTAGAATGAACATCTTTGCGAACGGAAATTCAGATGGCCGTGAAAACCCAGAAAACGCAAGGCTTCGAGGCGGCGATGGCCGAACTGGAGCGAATCGTCGCCGACATGGAGGCGGGCAAGCTTTCGCTGGAAGATTCGCTGGCGGCCTATAAACGCGGCGCGGAATTGTTGTCGTTCTGCCGCACCCGCCTCGAAGACGCGCAGCAGCAGGTGCGCGTGCTCGAGGATGGCGTGCTGAAAGATTTTTCCGCCAGCGGTGAGCCTGAGAAAAATTGATGCGTGCTGATTTTCAGGGTTGGGTCGCCAGCCATCAAGCACGCTTCGAGGGCGTGTTGCAGGAGTTGCTGCCGCGTGCCGAAGCCGCGCCGCAGAAGTTGCACGAAGCGATGCGCTACGCCGTGCTGGACGGCGGCAAGCGCGTGCGTCCCCTGCTGGCGT
>JBGSKJ010000045.1:0-11382 GCA_041741275.1 Gallionella sp. | reverse complement strand
CATGCCGTCGAGGCGCGCCGCTTCGATCGGGATGATGCGCACACCATTGGTTTCGGCGAGCTTGATCAGGTCGCGCATGCGCGGGTCCTGGCGCTGCGCCTGCAGATAGATCTCCAGCACGCCATCGGGATTCTGGCGGATGCGCGCGGTCACGGCATGAAAGCCGTAGATCAGGCGCAGGTCAGCCATGCCGCTTCTTGCCCCCGGCCGGCTTGCGCGAGCCGGATTTGGCTGCACCGGATTTCTTGCCTTCGCCAGTTCTCTTGCCATCTCTGGGAGCATGACCGTGATCTGCCTCTTCGGTGATCCCATGCAACACGAAATCGACCTTGGTGCTTTCCATGTCCACCTTGACCACGCGTACTTCCACGCGGTCGCCGAGGCGGTAACGTTGCCCGGTGCGCTCACCCAGCAACTGGTGCTTGGCTGCATCGAAGTGGAAATAGTCCTTGCCCAGTTCCGAGATGTGCACCAGTCCCTCGACATACAAGTCGTCCAGCGAAACGAACATGCCGAAGCTGGTGACCGAAGAGACCGTGCCGGGGAACACGCTGCCGAGATGATCGCGCATGTAGAAACATTTGAGCCAGGCTTCGACATCGCGGGTGGCATCGTCGGCGCGGCGCTCGGTCATCGAGCAATGCGCACCCAGCTCGCTCCATTTCTGCGCGGGCGTATATTTCTTGCCTTGCAGCACCGCGTTGATGGCGCGATGCACCAGCAGATCCGGGTAACGGCGTATCGGCGAGGTGAAATGCGTGTAAGCGTCGTAACCCAGACCGAAGTGGCCGATGTTCTCCGGCTCGTACTTGGCCTGGCGCAAGGAACGCAGCATCACCATTTGCAGCAACCCGGCATCGGGACGGCCCTTGATGCGCTTGAGCAACTTGGAATAATCGGCTGCCTGCGGATCGTCTTCTCCGGTGAGTTGCAAGCCGAACTCCTTCATGAATTCGCGCAACATTTCCAGCTTCTCCGGCGTCGGCCCCTGGTGAATGCGATACAGCACGGTGTGCTGATTATCCTGCAGGTAACCTGCCGCGCACACGTTCGCCGCCAGCATGCACTCTTCGATCAGTTTGTGCGCGTCGTTGCGGATCACCGGCACGATGCGCTCGATCTTGCCCTGCTCTGTGAAGATCATCTGCGTCTCGACCGTCTCGAAGTCGATCGCGCCGCGCTTGGCGCGTGCCTGCAACAGCCTCTGGAACAACTCGTAGAGATGTTGCAGATGCGGCACGATTGCCGCGTTGCTCCTGGCCAGTTCGCCGTCCGGCTCGGCCAGCATCGCCGCGACCTGGGTGTAGGTCAGGCGCGCCTGAGAGAACATCACCGACGGATAGAAACGGTATCTTTCGATCTCGCCGCTGCTGCTGATGTGCATGTCGCACACCATGCACAGCCGGTCCACCTTGGGATTCAGCGAGCACAGGCCGTTGGATAATTCCTCCGGCAGCATCGGGATCACGCGGCGCGGGAAATATACCGAGTTGCCGCGCAGGATCGCCTCGCGGTCCAGCGCGTCACCGGTCTGCACATAGTGGCTGACGTCGGCGATCGCCACTACCAGGCGGAAACCGCCCTTCTCCGGCGCACAATACACCGCATCATCGAAGTCGCGCGCGGTCTCGCCGTCTATCGTGACCAGTGGCAGGTTGCGGATGTCTTCGCGTCCGGCCCAGTCTGCCGCCGCGACGACAGGGGAGATCGCCTTAGCCTGCTTTTCGACATCATTGGGAAACTCGTAGGGCAAGTCATGCTTGCGCAATGCGATCTCGATCTCCATGCCGGGATCGGCATAGTTGCCCAGCACTTCGGCGATGCGCCCGATCGGCTGTGCGTGCTTGTTCGGTTGCTGCATGATCTCCAGCACCACCACCTGCCCTGCCTTGGCCCCGCCGGACTGGCCTGGCGCCACCATGATGTCCTGGGTGATGCGGCGGTTCTCCGCCACGACGAACTGGATGCCGTGTTCCTCGAACAGGCGGCCGACCACTTTATTGTTGGCACGCTCCAATACCTCGACGATCTTGGCTTCGGGACGTCCGCGCCGGTCGACGCCGGACTGGCGCACCATCACCACGTCGCCGTGCAATACCTGGTGCATCTCCTTCTCGCTGAGGAACATGTCCGGGCTCCCGTCCTCCGGGATCAGGAAGCCGAAGCCGTCCGGATGGCCCTGCACCTTGCCCTTGACCAGATCGAGCTTGTCCACCACGCAGATGTCACGTTTGCGATTGCGCATGATCTGGCCGTCGCGCTCCATGGCGCGCAAACGGCGCGAGAACAGGTCTTCCTCATCCTTTTCGATGCGCAGCATGGCCAGCAGCTCTTCGTCGGCCACCGGCGCACCTTGCTCGGTAAGTATCTGCAAGATGAACTCGCGGCTGGGCAGCGGTTGCTCGTATTGTTCGCGTTCGCGTTCCAGGAACGGGTCTTGCAGACGTAAGTTATTTTTATTTTTCATTGACAATATATCCTATAACAATTAAATTGCGCGCCTTCAACAAAAAGCCCAGATGGCGGAATTGGTAGACGCGCACGGTTCAGGTCCGTGTGCCGCAAGGTGTGGAGGTTCGAGTCCTCTTCTGGGCACCAGTACAAAACATGGCTCGCGCAAGCGGGCCATTTCCTTTTTCGTGCCCGGAAAAGCAAAGCATGCTTCGTGCCAGGACTCGAAAGGCATCCGATGCAGCGGATGCCGGGGTCGCGCCCGTGTGACCGAGCCTCTTCTGGGCACCAAAACATGAATCGGCTCGCGCAAGCGAGCCTTTTTCTTTTCGTGCCCGGAAAAGCGAAGCATGCTTCGCGCCAGGACTCGAAAGGCATCCGATGTAGCGGATGCCGGGGTCGCGCCCGTGTGACCGATCCTCTTCTGGGCACCAGTACAAAACATGGCTCGCGCAAGCGGGCCATTTTTCTTTCCGTGCCAAGCTACTCGAATGGGTGTCTTAACACAATGGTCTCATCGCGATCCGGCCCGGTCGAAACCATATCGACCGGCACACCGCACACCTTGGCGATGCGCTCCAGGTAGTTGCGCGCAGCCTTCGGGAGTTCTTCATAGCGTTGCACACCCAGCGTGCTTTCACGCCAGCCCGGCATCTCTTCATACACTGCCTGACAATCCGCCAAGGCATCAGCACCGGCAGGCAGGATATCGCTTTCCACGCCATTGATGCGGTAGCCCACACCAAGACGCACGGTTTCCATGCCGTCCATCACATCCAGCTTGGTGACACACAGACCGGACACGCCGTTGATCTGGATCGAGCGCTTGAGCGCGGCGGCATCGAACCAGCCGCAACGGCGCGCTCGCCCGGTGGTGGAACCGAATTCATGGCCGCGCGTGGCCAAACCTTCCCCGATCGGATCGCGTTTGTCTACTGCGTCATACAGTTCAGTCGGGAACGGGCCGGATCCCACGCGCGTGGTGTAAGCCTTGGTGATGCCCAGCACATAATGCAGCATCTGCGGTCCCACCCCTGCCCCCGCGCAGGCCGCGCCGGCGATGCAGTTGCTGGACGTGACATAAGGATAAGTGCCGTGGTCGATATCCAGCAACGCACCCTGCGCGCCTTCGAACAACAGGCTTTTGCCCGCCTGGTTGGCTTCATACAAGGCGCGCGGCACGTCCATCACCAGCGGCTTGATGCGTTCGGCCAGCGCCAGCGTATCGTCCAGAGTCTTCTGGAAATCCACCGTGTCGGCATGGAAGTAATTCTTCAGTACGAAGTTGTGATAGTCCAACACTTCGCCCAGCTTGGCAGCCAAACGCTCGCGGAAGAAGATATCCTGCAGGCGTATCGCGCGGCGCGCCACCTTGTCTTCATAAGCCGGACCGATACCGCGCCCGGTCGTGCCGATCTTGGCAGCGCCTTTCGCCAGCTCGCGGGCCTTGTCGAGCGCTTCGTGGTAAGGCAGGATCAACGGACAGGCTTCGGAGACTTTCAATCTGTTGTAGATATCGATGCCGGCCTGTTGCAGCTCATCCATTTCCTTGAGCAAGGCTTGTGGTGACAAGACCACGCCGTTGCCGATGTAGCACATCACGTGATCGCGCAGGATGCCCGAAGGGATCAGGTGCAACACGGTCTTCTTGCCGTTTATCACCAGCGTGTGACCGGCGTTGTGTCCGCCCTGGAAGCGCACCACACCCTGCGAATGATCGGTCAGCCAATCGACGATCTTGCCCTTGCCCTCATCACCCCATTGGGTGCCGATCACTACTACGTTCTTAGCCATTACGATTCCTAGCGTAGGGTGGGCAACTCGTTGCCCACCGATTGATTCCCGCGTGGGCACAGCGTGCCCACCTTACAAATTTATTTTTTCAACTCAACAACAACCCAAACATTATCGCGCTTCACCAGTTCACGATCGCACTGCAATTCACCACGCAACGCCGCATCGCCCAGCAGGTCCACCACCACCGCCTCGCCCGACGCACGCAGTTTTGCGATCTTGTCGCGCAAGGCGGCATCATCGAGCGGGTGCCCGGACACAAGCTTTTCGTAATGCGGCGCACATATACCCAATCTGGCCGCTTGCGGCGGCAGCAGGCGATACAATTGGCGCAGGTCCATGCTGAATCCGGTCGCGGCACGCGCGCGCCCGAAGCTCTTGCCGAGATCATCGTAGCGTCCGCCCAGCGCGATCGCATCGTGGCTGCCGGCATGGTATGCGGCGAACACCATGCCGCTGTGATAGTGATAGCCGCGCAGATCGGCAAGATCGATGCCGACGCTGGACACCAGCGGTTGCACCTTTCTTGAGATGCTACTCAAGTCATCCAGCGCAGCATGAATCCCAGGATATTCTGGAAGCCCTATACGTGCCCGCGCCAGCACTTCGGCGCAATCGCCATACAGCGTCGGCAGTGCCAGCAAGGCGCTGCGCAATTCCGCATTCAGCGGTTGCGTCAGTATCTGCAAAGCCGGGCTGTCCTTGCTTTGCAGCGCGGCGAACAATTCGCTTTCGATATCCTTGTCCAGCCTGGCGTGACTCACCAGCGCGCGAAACACGCCGACATGACCAAGATCGAGATGCACGTCTGTGATGCCCAACAGCGCCAAAGATTGCAACATCAGCTGCTGGATCTCCAGATCGCTGTCCAGACCGCTGTGCCCATATAGCTCGGCGCCGATCTGCAACAGTTCACGGGTACTCGTCAGTTCCACCGGTTTTGTGTGCAGCACGCTGCCGGCATAGCACAGCCGCGTCACGCCTTTTCGATTGAGCAGATGTGCGTCGATGCGAGCCGCCTGAGGTGTGATGTCGGCACGCAATGCCAGGGTGCGCCCGCTCAACTGATCGACCAGCTTGAAGGTGCGCAGGTCCATGTCCGCGCTGCCATCGATCAGCAGCGATTCGGCATACTCCAGCAGCGGCGGTGAGACCAGTTGATATCCGGACTTGCGCAGCAGATCGAGGATTTGCGCGCGCATCTGCTCGACGCGCCACGCCTCATCGGGAAGCATGTCTTCCACATGCTCGGGGAGCAGCCAGTTTTGCATCACTTGATCCAATACAGCAATATTATTCCGGACAGCATCGAGGTGATACCGATGAAACGCAATTGCCCGTCCGACAGTGTCACCAGCTTGCGAAATGTTTCGCGCCACAACTCGGGCAGCAGGAACGGCATCATTCCCTCGATCACCAGCATCATCGCCAAGCCGAGCAGCCAATATTCGAGCACACTACTTACCCGTCCTGCCCGAACTCTTCAGATACTTGAAAAACGCCGAACTCGGGTCGAGCACCATCACGTCATTCTTGTCCTTGAAGCTCTGCTTGTAGGCTTCCAAGCTGCGATAGAAGGAATAGAACTCGGGATTCCGTCCGAATGCGGCCGCATATGTCGCGGAAGCCTTGGCATCGCCCTCACCCTTGGTCTTTTGCGCGTCGCGATAGGCCACGGCCAGGATCACCTCGCGTTGCTTGTCGGCGTCGGCGCGGATCTTTTCGCTTTCGGCATTGCCGGTCGCACGCAGCTCATTGGCCACCCGCTTGCGCTCGGCATCCATGCGGCGATATACCGACTCGCTGATCTCCAATGGAAAATCGACGCGCTTCAGCCGCACATCCAGCACCTCCACGCCGATCTTGCGCGCATCGATGTCGGTCTTCTCGCGCAGCACAGTCATGATCTTTTCGCGTTCGCCGGACACCACCTCATGGATGGTGCGCTTGCCGAACTCTTCGCGCATGCTTGAATTGACCGTCTGCAGCAAACGGGTCCTGGCGCGCACTTCGTCGCCGCCCACGCTGACGTAATACTGCTTCACGTCCACGATGCGCCACTTGATGAAGGCATCCACCATCACGTTTTTCTTCTCGGCGGTGATGAAACGTTCCGGCTCACCGGCATCCAATGTCAGGATGCGCGAGTCAAAGAACCGCACGTTCTGCAGCAGCGGGACCTTGAAATTCAGGCCCGGAGCAGTCTTTACGCTGACCACTTCGCCCAACTGGAACACGATCGCATTCTGCCGCTGATCCACGACAAATACGCTCATGCCCAGCAGTATCAACACGGCAACCGCAGCTATCAATACATTGACCATACTCTTGTTCATTAGCGTGTCCCCCTGTCGCGACCCAGCAACGAGTCTCTTGCGCGTTGAGCTGCGGTGTTATCACTGGACTCGGAAGTGACCGGGGCTGGCGAAGCCTGCGCCACACCGGTTGAGCGAGAGGTTTCCATCAGTTTGTCCAGCGGCAGATACAGCAGGCTGTTGCCGTTCTTCTGGTCGACCATCACTTTGCTGATATTGCCCATCACCTGCTGCATCATGTCCAGATACATACGCTCGCGTGTCACAGCCGGCGCTTTTTCATATTCGACCAATATCTGCCTGAAGCGGCTGGCATCACCTTCGGCATTCGCGATCACGCTTTGCTTGTAACCCTGCGACTCCTGTATCAGGCGCGCCGCGGTACCGCTGGCGCGCGGTATCACGTCGTTCGCGTAAGCCTGTCCTTCGTTCTTCTGCCGTTCGCGGTCCTGGCCGGCCTTCACCGCGTCATCGAAAGCGGCCTGGACTTGCTCGGGCGGTTGCGCGTTCTGCATGGTCAGCTTGCTGATCAGGATGCCCGACTTGTATCGATCCAGAATCTCCTGCATCAATTTGGTCGCTGTGGCGGCGACCTGCTCGCGGCCCTCATACAGTACGAAGTCCATCTTGCTCTTGCCGACCACCTCGCGTATCGCGGTTTCCGCCGCCTGGCGCACGTTCTCGTCGGGCATGCGGTTATTGAACAGATAATCGGCCGGATCGCTGAGGAAATACTGCACCGCAAACTGGATGTCGATGATGTTTTCATCATCGGTCAGCATCAGCGATTCTTTCAAAATCTTGTTCTTGACGTTATCCCGATAGCCCACTTCCACGGTACGAACCTGGCTCAGATTGACGATCTCCACGGTTTCGACCGGGAATGGCAGATGCCAGCGGGGACCGGACTCGGTCACTTCGACCTTCTTGCCGAAACGCAACACCACGCCGCGCTGGCTGGCATCCACGATGTAGAAGCCGCTGCCGACCCAGATCAGCGCAACGATCGCGACGATCAGACCGATACCTATACCGAACCCCTGTGCGGGACCGCCGCCCGGTTTTCCCGGGCCACCCTTGCCGCCCATTAAAGCCGACACCTTTGCATTCAGTTTGCGCAGCAACGCTTCCAGATCGGGCGGGCCACCACTGTTTTTGCTGCCCCATTGCGGATCATTCAATCCCATGACTCTCTCGCTTCTTTAGTATGATTTTCAATTACCTCGGCCGCTTGACGCGCGGATCTTGCTTCCAGCAAGGCTGCCCTCAGATCATCCAGCCCCGCACCGCTCTTGGCACTCAGAAAAACGCGGTCGATTCTACCATATTCGTCGCGCTGCACGCTGGGCGGCACCGCCTGCAAGTCGATCTTGTTGAATACCAGTATCTGCGGGATTTCCGCCGCGTCGATCTCCGCCAGCACCTTGTTCACTTCGGCGATCTGATCGTCGCGGTTGGCGTTGTTGCAATCCACCACATGCAGCAACAGGTCGGCCTGTATCGTCTCTTCCAGCGTGCTGCGGAACGCGGCGACCAGCGAGTGCGGCAGATGCCGGATGAAACCGACCGTATCCGACACCACGATCTCGCCCTGTCCTTCGGTGTACATGCGGCGCGAAGTGGTGTCCAGCGTCGCGAACAACTGGTCGGCGACATAGACGTCTGCGCGCGTGAGCCTGTTGAACAGCGTGGACTTGCCGGCATTGGTATAGCCGACGATGGACACCGACAGCACGTCGGACCGATTGCGCGCGCGGCGCTGCACTTCACGCTGATGCTTGAGTTTTTCCAGCCTCTCCTTGAGCAGATGGACGCGCTTGTCCATCTTGCGCCGGTCCAGCTCCAGCTTGGTCTCGCCGGGACCGCGCGCGCCCACCGCGTATTTTTGCTGCCCCATGTCGGCGCCCTGTCCGACCAGGCGGGCGGCAAGATACTTGAGTTGCGCCAGTTCCACCTGGACCTTGCCTTCATGGCTTTGCGCGCGCTGCGCGAAGATGTCCAGGATCAGCATGGTGCGGTCGATCACGCGCGTATTCAGCTTGGCGGTCAGATTGCGCATCTGCGCCGGGGAAAGATCGTGATTGAAGATCACCAGAGGGACTTCCATGCGCTCCACGAGTTCGGCAATCTCCTGGACTTTGCCGCTGCCTGCGAACAATGCCGCGTCGGGATGCTGCCGTTTGGCCTCGATGATGGCCAGCGTGCGCACCCCGGCCGTCTCGGCCAGCAGGCGCAACTCTTGCAGGCTCTCGCTATGATCGCTGTCGCCGAAATCGATACTGACCAGAACTGCGGCCTCCGGCTGCTGCCCGGAAGAATGCTTGCCGTCGCCGGCGGAGTGTTGCTGCATCAGTCTGCGGCGGGAGCGTCGTGGGGAATACTGACCGCGCGTACCGGAACAATGGTCGAAATGGCGTGTTTGTAGACCATCTGGGTGATCGTGTTCTTCAGCAGCACCACATACTGATCGAATGACTCGATCTGGCCCTGCAGCTTGATGCCGTTCACCAGATAGATCGCGACCTGCACATGCTCTTTGCGCAGCGCATTGAGAAACGGGTCCTGCAGTTGTTGTCCTTTTTCACTCATGTTATTGCTCTTATCGGTTAGGAACGGGGTGGTACTTTACTGGATTCCGGGGCGGCTGTGAATATATTTACCCGGAAGTCAATGAAATCACCCGGGTTCGTCAGGGCGGTGATCAGACGTATCGTGCGGCCCGGGCAATTTTCGACCTTTGTACCCTGCCTGCGCAGCAAGGAAAGTTCATTGTTACATTTTCTCCAATGCCTAAATATTGCGGCTTGCCATGGCATAATACCCGGAGCCACTTTATATGTGGCGCGGATCAGGCGCGGACATAGCCGGGCCATGCGATTTCGCGTAATCCATTGGGGTGAAGTAACCATGATTCTAGTTACCGGCGGCACCGGCTACATCGGATCGCATACAGTTGTCGAGCTGATGCTGGCAGGATTCGAGGTTCTGATTGTCGATAATTTTTGCAACAGCAAGGCGGCGGTGCTTGAGCGAATTGAAGGTATCGTCGGGCGCCGGCCCGGCTTGGTCGAGGCCGATGTTCGCGATCGGGAAGCAATGCAGGCGCTATTTGCCCGGCATCGCTTCGAAGCTGTGATCCATTTTGCCGGTCTGAAGTCGGTGGGCGAATCGGTGGCTCAGCCGTTGCGCTATTACGACAACAATATCCACGGCAGCCTAGTGTTGTTTGAGACGATGGCCGAGGCAGGGGTGAAGACGCTGGTTTTTTCTTCTTCCGCCACCGTTTATGGCGATCCACACGCGGTGCCGATCCGCGAGGACTTTCCACTTTCGGCGACGAATCCGTATGGGCGATCCAAGCTGATTATCGAGGAAATCCTGGGCGATGTTGCACATGCTGATGCATCGTGGCGCATCGCATTACTGCGTTACTTCAATCCGGTGGGCGCGCATGAGTCCGGCTTGATCGGTGAAGATCCCAACGGGATTCCGAACAATCTGATGCCGTATATCGCGAAAGTGGCCGCCGGTAATCTCGCAGAGCTTTCAGTCTTCGGCAGTGATTATCCGACCCATGACGGAACCGGGGTGCGTGATTACATCCACGTGGTGGACTTGGCGCGCGGACATCTTGCGGCGCTCAAAGTGTTGACGGTTGCGAAAGGTGTGCTTACCGCCAATCTGGGAACCGGGCAGGGATATAGCGTGCTGGATGTGGTTCGGGCGTTTGAAGCGGCGAGCGGGAGGAAGGTGGCATACCGGATAGTCGGCCGCCGCCCCGGCGACATTGCCGCATGTTATGCCGATCCGTCACTCGCAAAAGAACTGCTGGGTTGGCAGGCGCAATACGGTATCGAGGAGATGTGCCGCGATGCCTGGCGGTGGCAGTCGATGTCCCATGGTACACCATGAAATGCCGATTCCCGGCCCCCGCAAGAATAAGGATGGTTGTGGCAAGTGACAGCCGTATTTTTCGCGTCACCTGCCTTGCGGGCGCATTATTCATCGTCGCCGGCCTGTTCTGGGCGGGTGCGAAGCCGATCGCGCAGGGGTTGTTTCCCGGACCGCTCGACAAGGTTGCACACTTTGCCACGTTCGGCTTGATCGCGGCCCTGTTGTGGCTGTGCCTTCAGCGCGGCCACTCCCTGCTGGTCATTGCGATTGTGAGTGCAATCGGTGCGGCGGATGAGTTTCACCAGCGCTTCCTGCAAGGGCGATCTGCCAGCCCCGAGGATCTGGCTGCCGACATCTTTGCAGCGGTGGTGATTGTCTCTTTACTGGCCTATGCGCGACGGCGTGATGAATGATGTCAGGGTGCTTATTTCAAGATGAAAACAGGGATTCTGAATTGCTATAATGTCCGCTTGCAAGCAGCTTTCTCCATACACAAACAACGGAAGCCGGTTATATAAGCCAGCAGTCTTATATGACGCATGATGAAAAGATGGTAATGTGGAGCCATCCTTTGGTCGGGGCATCCGGTGAACGTTATCGGGTTGTGTTAGCGATGCAGTTCCATTAACACCGGCGAAACAATATCTGAAACAGTCGGAAATCGCTCGCCGAAAGTGCCGGGATTTCGGTATATTTTGTACAATTGTCAGTCTCGGCGGAAACATTTTTGCCCATGAGCACTGGTTGAATGGCCCAGTATTGGTAGAGTAATTTAATCTCGATAAAATATCACTAGTGTCCGGTTAAAAATCAAACAAAATCATTTGGTTGCACGACAGCGGCATAATGATTGCGGAAGTGTCTGGCTGCAAGGCGCATGAAATATGGGTTTTCTCGAAAACCGAGACGGATAATATCTGTAGCAAAG
>JBGSKJ010000044.1:0-15002 GCA_041741275.1 Gallionella sp. | reverse complement strand
GAGCGGGCCAAGCCCCCGATTAAGCGGATCGCGGGCATGGCCCGCTCCTACAAATTCAACCACCTTTTCCGCGTTGAATAAAACCGCTGGATTCCTGTTGCACAGGAATGACGCGTAACTCCGGTTCTTTGTGGATGCTGGTCGCCGGCCTGCTGTTTGGCTGCATGAGCGTGTTCGTCAAACTCGGCGCACCCCACTTCACCCATATCGAACTGGTGTTCTACCGCTCGTTCATCGGCCTGCTGCTGGTGTACGGCATCATGCGATCACAGCGCGTCAGCCTGGTTACACGACACTGGCCCGCCCACCTGTGGCGCGGCATCTCCGGAACCGTGGCGCTCGCGCTGTTCTTCTACTGCATCACCGTGCTGCCGCTCGCCACCGCCGTCACGCTCAATTACACCGCGCCGATGTTCCTCACCGTGTTCACGATGCTGGTGTACAAGGACAAGTTCCATCTGCCGCTGACCATCGCCATTGCGGTGGGCTTTTGCGGCGTGGTGCTGCTGTTGCACCCGACGCTGGAACGCGACCAATTATTGCCCGGCCTGCTCGGGCTGATCTCCGGCTTCCTCGCCGGCATCGCCTATCTCAACGTCAAGCAACTCGGCATCCTCGGTGAACCGGCCACGCGCACCGTGTTCTACTTCAGCCTGACCGCTTCGATCTGCAGCGGCGTGTGGATGCTGTTCGACGCTGTGCATGCCATCACCGCTCAGGGTTTCTTCATCCTGCTTGGATTGGGCAGCACCGCCACGCTTGCGCAGATCGCGATGACCCACGCCCACCGCGTCGGCAACACGCTGGTGGTCAGCAGCCTGGCATACAGCACCATCGTGTTCGCCAGCCTGTTCGGCATATTGCTGTGGAACGAAGTGCTGCCGCTGAGCAGCTGGCTGGGCATGGCGTTCATCATCGCCAGCGGTGTGCTGAGCTTGCGCCTGTCACCCAAACACTAAAGGCCCTGCACAACTACTACGCTCGCTGATGCTGCGTTAAAAAATTGCTTAAAATCCTCGTGTACAAACTGTACACTCCGGTTTCTCGCATTTTTTTGCCTTGCCTCAGCTTCGCTCGCTACGTTGTGCAGGGGCCTTTACAGAAAGAAAATAAAATAATGATCACCATCGAACAAACCAACAAGCTCGTCAACGTCGCCGTTCTCGGCGAATTCACCATCGCCGACTTCAAGACGTTCGAGGAGCAATCCCTGTACAAACTGAAAACGCCTGGCACAGTGAACCTGCTGTTCGACCTGCGCGCGATGCTCGACTACACGCTGGACGTGGCGTGGGAAGAGATCAAATTCTTCAGCCGCGAACACAACCACGATTTCAGCAAGATCGCCGTGGTCACTGACGACCAGTGGATCACCTGGCAGGCGTGGCTGTCGCGCATATTCGTGGATGCGGATATACGGGTGTTTACGGATTACGAGGAAGCGCAGGCTTGGGTTAAGTCATAGCCTGAAGATTGCCAGCTTAAACACCGCAAATGTGCCTTGCCGCGGCGCGCATCAGGGTAACTAATTTAGTTTAGAAAGTACGCACATGAAAAAACTATTGCTCGTTGCTGTGGCTCTATTTGCAGGCTATTCGTTTATTAATAGCCAACCTGGCTCGGCATTAAACGAATCTCAGTCTCCAATTTCAGGACAAAGCACCGGCAAATCCGATGTAATCATTGCTAATGCATTTTCAAATCATGAAAGTAATTTACAAGTTTCTGGCCAAGGTATTGTCTCTAGGTTGTTGCCAGACGACAACAGCGGCAGCAGACATCAAAAATTTATAATTGAGCTGCCCTCTGGTCAAACACTCTTAATCTCACATAACATCGATCTTGCTTCTAGAATTAACGCTCTCAGAGAAGGTGATTCAGTTCAATTTTACGGCGAATACGAGTGGAACGAAAAAGGTGGAGTAATACATTGGACGCATCGAGATCCAAACGGCTCTCACGTGGCTGGTTGGCTGCAACATCAAGGTCAAAGGTATCAGTGAACCCTTCTAACGAGTCGCAACTCTTGTCCCCCGCGCGCTGCACAAGGACATAGCTCGCGTGCAATAAGCGTAGCGCATTGCACCGGATGGTAGTCGTCACATGCGGCGCAATGCCCGTTGGTTATTGCGCCCTACCCAATAGCGATGCCTCCAGAACAGTAAAATTGGATAGTTGTAGCACCTCATTATTATGATCATTCTCCTCATCATCACCCTGATATTGAGCATCACCTTGCTGGTCGTCTGGACGCGCTGGCGGCAGGCGGCGCGGGCGGACTACATCCGTACTTACATGTTTCCGCCGGGGATATTCGAGAAGCTTCAGGCCAAACGGCCTGAGCTGACGGTAAAGGATTGCCAGTTGACGGCGCGCGCATTGCGCCAGTTCTTTCTGGCTCACCTGAAGAGCGGCCGCAAGTTTGTCTCGATGCCCTCACAGGTCGCGGACGATCTGTGGCATGAGCTGATCCTGTACACACGGCACTATGAGGCATTCTGTGACCAGGCGTTCGGCCGCTTCATGCACCACACTCCTGCCGTGGTGCTGGGTGCGGACCGGCAGGACAACGCCGGCTTGCGCCGCACCTGGTGGTATGCCTGCCTCGAGGAGAACATCAACCCCCGCGCGCATACGCGGCTGCCGCTGCTGTTCGCGCTGGATGCCAAGCTGAACATCGCCGATGGCTTTCGCTATAGCCCGAATTGCGAGGAGCTGCGCAAAAAAGGCGTGAACAACGGAACGACAACCCACTGCGGCGGGGATTTTTCCAGCTCAAGTTACGATGGCTCGACCGATGGGTTTGGCGACTCGTCATCTGGCGATGGTACCGGGGGTGGTGATAGCGGGGGCGGTTGTGGCGGAGGGTGCGGGGGCGGCGGGGATTGAACGGCACGGTAGCCATTACCTACCGCAAAACCTCCGCAGTTGCCACCCGGCAACTTTTGCTCTAGGATGTCTTACCTTTTTCTTACCAGGAGGACAACAGCATGAAGACCACCAAACTATCCAGCAAGGGGCAGGTGATTCTGCCGGCTGCCATACGTTCCGCCAATCAGTGGAAGGCGGGGGTTGAGTTTTCTGTTGAGAACACCAGCGACGGTGTGCTGCTGCGGCCAATCAAGACGTTTGCCGCGACCACACTTGACGAAGTCGTGGGCTGCACAGGCTATGCAGGCAAGCCGCACAGCGTAGCGGATATGGACAAGGCGATCACGACAGAAACCAAGGCGCGTCATGCACGCGGTTGATACCAATGTGCTGGTGAGGCTGCTTACCAATGACGACCCCGAGCAAAGCAGGCGTGCGACAGCACTGTTCAAAAAAGAAACCATATTCATCCCGAAAACCGTTTTGCTGGAAACCGAGTGGGTGCTGCGCCGCTTGTATCGCCTTGATCGAAATGTCGTGGTAAGCGCGTTTCGTAAATTGAGCGGCCTTGCCAACGTCGAGATTGAGCAGCCCCCGGTGATTATTCAGGCGTTGCAATGGTGCGAAGAGGGCATGGATTTCGCCGACGCATTGCATCTGGCTTCCAGCCAGCGCGCAAACAGATTCGCGACATTCGACGAAAAAATGAAGAAATCAGTCCGCACGGGAACGAAGCCTGCGGTCAAGTTGTTATAGCATCCTACCCAACCGCCAAAACAAAAAACCCGCCTAGGCGGGTTTTTCTTTGCACTACGAAGCCGGGCTGAATCACTTCAGCTTGGTTTCCTTGTACATGACGTGCTTGCGCGCCTTGGGATCGTATTTTTTCATTTCGATCTTTTCAGGCGTGGTGCGCTTGTTCTTGGTCGTGGTATAGAAATGACCGGTACCGGCACTGGATTCGAGTTTGATTTTTTCGCGCATTTTATATGCTCCTTAGATTTTATCGCCGCGGGCGCGCATGTCTGCCAGCACCGCGTCGATGCCATTCTTGTCGATGGTGCGCAGTGCCGCATTGGTCAGGCGCAGGCTGACCCAGCGATTCTCAGTCTCGACCCAGAAGCGGCGGCGTTGCAGGTTAGGCAAAAAACGACGCTTGGTTTTGTTGTTTGCGTGGGAAATGTTGTTTCCCGTCATCGGGGCTTTTCCCGTTACTTGACATACACGTGCCATGGTTCTACTCCAACCGATTTCAAAAGAGCGCGGATTCTACCGAAGTAATCCGGAATGTTCAACCTGAATTTTGGGACGAACCTTAAAAACCTCCCGCAGCCAACTTTTTGCAACAGCTTAACCAAACTGAAACATTCGGCAACTACCCTGCCGCACTTGCCCGTAGCCAGGGTATCCACAATGAAAATTCGGGATAAACATGGAAAGTCCATACAAAGGCAAGACCGGTTTGAAGCGCGTCTGGAGCGCATTGTTCTACTCTCTGGCCGGATTGCGCGCTGCGATCCGCCATGAGGATGCCTTCCGTCAGGAGGTGTTGCTGGCGGGCATCCTCATCCCGACTGCGCTATTTTTACCCACCAGTGCAATCGGCAAGGCGGTGATGATCGCCAGTGTGTTGCTGGTGCTGATCGTCGAATTGCTCAATTCCGCAGTGGAGGCCGCCGTGGATCACACTTCATTGGATCAACACCAACTGGCCAAACGCGCCAAGGATATCGGCAGTGCGGCGGTACTGTTGAGTTTGCTGAATGTCGTTTCGGTTTGGCTGCTGATCCTGCTCGGCTGAACGCCGTCACAAAATCCTCATAAATCCTTCATCAAACTTTCTTGTTGGGGTGAGAAAGTGCGCGCCATGAATATCCAAAAACAAGGAGAAAACATGGCAGATCGCATGCTGCGTATCGCTGTAGTGACAGAGACTTACCCGCCGGAGATCAACGGTGTGGCAATGACCATCAACCGCATGGTGGAAGGCCTGCGCCAACGCCACGTGGTTGAACTGATACGTCCGCGCCAGAATCCTCAGGACAGCGCGAAACAAGAACTCACCTTGCAAGAAGTGCTGGTGCGCGGCTTCCCTCTTCCACGCTATCAGGGTTTGAAGCTGGGTCTGCCGGCAAAACAACGGTTGATCAAACTCTGGGCCAAACTGCGTCCCGATGTAGTCCATATAGTCACCGAAGGCCCGCTGGGCTCGTCTGCCATTGCAGCAGCACGCAAACTCGGTATCCCGGTCAGCAGCGATTTCCATACCAACTTTCACAGCTACAGCCAGCATTACGGCTTCGGCTGGCTGCAAAAGACCGTCGCCTCTTATCTGCGCAATCTGCACAACCGCACCGATACCACGCTGGTTCCCACCCAGGAGTTGCGCGACACTCTGGCGCAAGATGGCTATCTAAATCTTCAGGTTGTCGCGCGCGGGGTGGATACCACCCTGTTTCATCCGGGCAAGCGCAGTGCTGATTTGCGCCAGCGATGGGGAGTTGCCGATGGCGAGTTGGCGGTCATTTACGTGGGCCGCATCTCGGCAGAAAAAAACATGCCGCTGGTGCTGCGCACCTTCAGGGCCATGCAAGCCGTCAATCCAAAACTGAAACTGGTATTGGTCGGCGATGGCCCGGTGCGCGCTGAGATGCAAAGGCAAAATCCGGAATATATCTTTGCCGGGATGAGAACCGGCGAGGACCTTGCGGCGCACTACGCATCAGGGGATATCTTCCTGTTCCCGAGCATGACGGAAACCTACGGCAACGTGACGGTGGAAGCGATGGCCAGCGGGCTTGCCGTGGTGGCCTACCATTATGCGGCAGCGGCCGAGCATATCGAACAGGGTGAGAATGGTTTGCACGCCGAATTCGGCAATGAAGAAGAGTTCACACAGCTGGCATGCGGATTGGCCAACGATGCGGCGCGCATCGACAAACTCCGCACAGCATCACATCAGACCATGTTGAAACTTGATTGGCAAAACATCGTGGATGAATTCGAGCAAGCCCTTGCACAACTAGCCGTAAAACCGGAGGTGCGCCATGTCACATCGAATCTACAGCCTGCAACGGATACAAACCTGGGATGAAGCATGGTGTTTGCGCTTCAACCGCGCAAGCATCAGTCCTTCGATACGCCGGAGTTTCCGCCTGATCAGCCGGCTGGGCGACGGTATTTTCTGGTACTGCCTGATGGTATGGTTGCTGGTGCGGTATCAATCTGCCGCGCTGTTGCCGGTGCTGCACATGGCTGCAGCCGGGCTGGTTTGCACTGTCCTGTACAAATGGCTGAAGCACAAGACGCACAGGCCGCGCCCATACAACAAGAATCAGGGTATCAACTGCGGTATCGCACCGCTGGACCAGTTCAGCTTTCCTTCCGGACACACGCTGCATGCGGTGGCCTTCAGCATCGTGGCACTGGCCTACTACCCGGCTCTCGCCTGGCTGCTGCTGCCGTTCACCGCACTGGTGGCCATTTCGCGCCTGGTGCTCGGACTGCACTATCCCAGCGATGTGCTGGCCGGAATACTGATAGGCGCCACCGTCTCAGGTCTGTCACTCAGCTTCTATTGAGCATTCCAAAATACATGACAGTATCTACATCTGTCGTCTTTACTATTGACTTATGTGTAATCCCATCCCCACCCCTTGAAGGGGAGGTAGCCAACTATCATTTGCTCACCGCCACGCGCGGCGCACCGCTTCTCATCGTGCCGATCACCGCGGTCTGCGCAAAACCGCCGTGATCCAACATTCCCGAATTGTTCCGGCATATTCCAACATTTTCGTTCGTTGTCACCTGCAGGATGTTTCCGTTCCCCGATACAAGGCTCAATACGCCTTGCGATCCATCATCACCAGCAGCACAGTGCGGGCAATGATTTTCAGATCCAGCCATAGCGTCCATTGGCGCAGATAGTCGAGATCGTAGTCGATGCGCATCTTCATCTTGTCCACGGTATCCGTTTCCCCGCGGAAGCCATTGACCTGTGCCCAACCGGTAATGCCCGGCTTGACCTTGTGGCGGATCATGTAGCCCTTGATCAGTTTGCGATACTCTTCGTTGTGCGCCACTGCATGCGGGCGAGGCCCGACGATGCTCATCCGGCCCTGAATCACGTTGATGAACTGCGGAAGTTCATCGAGCGAAGTCTTGCGGATGAAGGCGCCGAGGCGCGTCACCCGCTTGTCGAGGCGCGTCGCCTGCACCACCTTGTCGCCATCTTCGCACACCGTCATGGAGCGGAATTTGTAAACCACGATATCCCGTCCATCCAGCCCATAACGACGCTGTATGAACAGTACCGGCCCCGGAGAGTCAAGCTTGACGGCGATTGCCAGCAACAGCATGAGCGGTAAGATCAGCAGGAGAATCAGCGCGGAAAGAACGATGTCACTGACACGTTTGACGAACCCGTTCATACCGTGGAAAGGTGTTTCGCACACGGCAACGACCGGGATCCCGGCCACATCGTCAATGCGCGCCTGAATCATGTCAAATATGAAAATATCCGGCACGAAGTATATCGAGGCCGTCGTGTCCTTGAGGTCATCAAGCAACCGCAGGATACGGGGTTGGGACGACATCGGAAGCGCCACATAGATAATGTCGATCGCGTGCAGTTTGACGTAATTGGCAATATCTTTTAATTGGCCGAGTACAGCAGCCTCCCCCGCGTCGCCCAGCGCTGTGCGGCCCGGTACCCGATCATCGAAGAATCCCCTGCATTCGATGCCCACCAACGATTCCTCGCGCAGACGATCGCGCATCTGCACGCCGACCCCGCTGGCACCGACAATAACCGCAACGCGGCCATCCTGTCTTCCGCGCAAACGCGCCAGCAGCTTGCGTATGGTCATATGTGCGGCGAGCATCACCAATGGGGTGATCACCACCCACCCCACAACTACATCGCGGTCGAACTGCTCCAGAAATGTGGTGACGTAGCCGAACAACAATAGAATGCCGACCAGCAAAGGCCAACTGGTGAATATATGCGCCAGCTCGGAACGCAGGTTTGCATGTTTTGACCACGTACCGGGGAATGTAATGGCAAATATCACCAGCGAAAGCAGCACATAGTTGCGGTCAATCAGATCCCCATAATAGCCGGCCAAGGCCAGCAGCGTGCCGATGACAAGCATCGGATCAAGCAGCATCTTGACCAGCAGGGTGGGGGTCAATGGCTTACGGTAGCTGAGTTGTTGGCGAAATTGCATTTCAGTAAGCAAAAATGGACACCGCCCTGCCAGGCAGGGCGATATTAGCGATCAGACTTTCAGAATCAGGGAATATCCTCAGGCAGCCATGGCAGCCTGAGGATGCCTTATCAGGCCGGCAATACGTGCGTCGCACCATATCCACTCGATACCCACCTCTTCCGTATGCACGGTTTTGCCATGCTTGGAAACGCAGTAGTCACCAACAACGATCTGCTCGTCGAACTCCGCACCGGCACGCACGCGGGTATGTTCGAAAATGACACTGCGAGACAACTTGACACCCTCGTGCAAATGGCAGCCGTGTCCAATCCAGGTCGGGCCGAGAATCTGGCAACCGGACTCGATGCTGGAGCCGGAGCCGATATAGGCCGGCCCCTCGATCCTGGTGTTCCGCCAGTCGATGCGCACATTCAGTCCAACCCATACGCCCGGCCGCACTTCGCGCCCCGGAATCTTGATACCCTCAACCTCGCCGCGCATCACGCGCTGCATCACTTCCCAATAGTCCGATACCTTGCCGATGTCGATCCAGTTAAAGTCATGACGCAATGCGTGGAAAGGCAGACCTTTTTCCACCAGCAGCGGGAACATATCCGAACCGATATCAAACACCTGTCCGGATGGAATCAGATCCAGCGCGTCCGGCTCAAAAATATAGATGCCGGTATTGATGAGATTGGATTTGGCCTCTTCCGCAGACGGCTTTTCCTGGAAGGAAGTGATACGCCCGTTCTCATCGGCCACCACCACGCCATAACTGGAAACTTCCTCCCATGGCACTTCCTTCGCCACCAGGCTCACCAAGGCGCCACAGCGCTTGTGTTCCTCGACAGCGGCGGCAATGTCAAGGTCGATAATGGCGTCACCGCACAGCACAACCGTGGTTTCGTCGAAAAATCCGCCGAAATCCTGGATCTTGCGCATGCCGCCGGCCGACCCCAGTGCAAACGGCACCACTTCATTGTTCTGGATACAGCCTTCAAACGAGTAACCGATCTGCACGCCAAAGCGTTGGCCGTCGCCAAAATACTGTTCGATGCGCTGCGGCAGGTGGCTCAGGTTCACCATGATCTGTTCCACCCCGTGCTTGGCCAGCAACTCGACCAGATACTCCATCACCGGCTTGCCCATGATCGGAATCATCGGCTTCGGCATTTCGTGGGTCAGGGGGCGCACTCGCGTCCCCTTGCCGGCAGCGAGTATCATGGCTTTCATGGCATATCCTTTCCGTGTCAGGTGAATGATGAAGCCACCATAACGCGGCTTCATTACAGCGTTGTGTAGCTAAGATTACAGAATGAAGACAACGAAGACTATGTGATGAAAATACAGGGGGAAGCCATTAATCCTCGCTTGAAAAGGGGGAGGCTTGGAGAGTTTGGTTTGTGAAGATTCAGGTGTTACAAGGTACAGGTATCCATGTTGCCAATTGCAAATATGCTCATCGCCAACCCTCTCTGGCACAGGAAAGGCAATATGGGGCAGCGAGCGGCTCCCCGATAAATACCCCCTGCGCCGGCCAGGAGACACTCTTCCAATACGCCTCGACTGCGGTTTCTCCAAAGAGATAATGCATGATCAGCACGTTCGGGTTGGGAAACTTCTGCCAGTGATTACAGGGTTCGGAGACGGTACCATAGCTTGCTGTAGCCCCGGCCTCCAGCCACTTCAGGCTGCTCATCTGCCCCCCGCCCAACAGCTCGCCGCCAGCCGAGGTCAAATGGTCCGCCAGCGCGCCCGGCATAAATCGCAGCGTCTCCAATTTTGGCACGCTGGCAAGACCGGTCTGGTAGAACATGACGTCTTTTTTGTACTCGATGAAATCAGCCTGCAAGATGTTGATTTGCAGTTTTTTCTGCGCGATGCGGCCCGACTTCGGGAAAAATCCCGTCCGTGAATTGCGCATCTTGTCGGAGGTGATCAGGAAATAAGCGCTTGCCTCGTTGACGCGGAATCCGCTCAACACGCCACGGTCTATCAGGGCTTTGGTTGCCTCTACGGATTCGGTTGGCATCAGCATGGAAAGGCGCAGACCGACGTCTGCCGGACGACTGGACGGACTATGAAAGTAAGCGCTGGGTTTGCCGGGCCCGCAGGTATTTTTGCACTGCCCGGCATCGAAACCCAATGTCAGCGCCGCGGTGATGGAATTGCATTCGACCGCATAGGGTGCAGTCCAAACAAGCAGGATCACCTGAATTTCCGGATTAAGCCCGGCATCGATCTGCTGCTTGAGCTGGTGGAACTGTTCGACCGACAGTTTGCGCGGACTACCGGGAAGGTTTACCCGGATAAGGTTATTCTGCGGGATACCGCGTGCCTTGAGGTAATACTGTCCTATTTCAAGGCTATTGGCATCGGCAATGTTGACCACCACCGCGACATGCGCAGGCCTGATCATGGAATCGGCAGCAACGGCCACTCCCGAAAATAAGAGCAACAGGGTGCATGCTGGGACAAATAGAACTTTCACCAAGGCGAGCCAAACCGATAATTTATATTGATGGATATTAAACCCGTTGATACACATCATGGAAGCGGACAATATCGTTCTCACCAAGATAACTACCCGATTGAACCTCGATCAGATGCAACGGCACCTTACCCGGATTTTCAAGTCTATGCGTCATCCCGATCGGGATATAGGTGGATTCATTTTCAGAAATGAGCGTGACTTCTACTCCGCGCGTAACGCTTGCAGTTCCGCTGACCACCACCCAATGTTCAGCCCTGTGGTGATGCATCTGTAACGATAACTTTTCTCCCGGCTTCACCATGATACGTTTTACCTGGAAGCGATCACCGGCATCGATGCCCTCGTACCAACCCCATGGCCGGTAGACACGAGAATGCACCTCGTGTTCGCTGCGCGCGTTGCGCTTCAGGTGCTCCACCACCTTCTTCACGTCCTGCGCGCTATCCTTGTGCACCACCAGCACCGCATCGGCCGTTTCGACGATGATCAGATCCTTGACGCCGATAACGGCCACGATGCGGCTTTCGGCACGGATCAGCGTATCCTGCACACCATCGGTATAGACATCGCCGCGCAGGGAATTCCCGTTGCCGTCCCTCCCCTGCACTTCCCACAGCGCACTCCACGAACCGACATCGTTCCAGCCGATATCGACGGGAATCACCGCCGCGAGGCCGGTATGCTCCATCACCGCATAGTCGATGGAATCCGCCGGGCATTCTGCAAAGGCTTTCTGTTCAAGCCGGCAAAAGTCCAGGTCACGGTAGCTACCCTCGAATGCCTGAAGGGTCTGCTCAACAATCCTGGGCTGCAACCTGGCGAGTTCAGCGAGATAAACTTCCGGCTTGAACAGGAACATCCCGCTGTTCCAGAAGAAATCACCGGAAGCAAGATACCCCACCGCCGTATCGAGGTCGGGCTTCTCCACGAAACAATCGATCGTGTAAACACCATCGCATCCGGACAACTGCTCGCCCAGGCGGATGTAGCCATAACCTGTTTCAGGCGCAGAGGGGCGAATGCCGAAAGTCGCCAATTTGCCGCCGGCTGCCGCCACGGCAGCCAACTGCACCGCACGGTGGAAAGCCGGCACATCGCGGATCACATGGTCCGCCGGTAGCACCAGCATCAGGGCATCCTCGCCCGGCTGCTGAAGGCGCAAATGCAAAGCCGCTGCAGCAATGGCCGGGGCCGTATTGCGGCCGACCGGTTCAAGCATGATGGAAAGCGGGGCAACACCGATCTCGCGCAACTGCTCAGCCACCAGAAAACGGTGATCATTGCCGCAGACCACCACCGGGGCGCTCACTTCAGGCCAGCCGGAAAGGCGCAGCAGCGTCTCCTGCAACATGGAGTGCTCCGACACCAGCGGCAGCAACTGCTTGGGCAGGGCCGCACGCGACATCGGCCATAGTCGCGTACCGGAGCCGCCGGAAAGGATGACAGGGATAATTTTCATGGTTTTGCCATTATCTTATGTTGAAGTTGATTTGTTTACAGTGGCGAATACGCGTAATTGATTATCCGGAATTAAGCCTATATGGCCCGTACCGATAACGGTGGCTATCCCCAAAACACCCTGTTTGAGGTGGCACTTTTGCACAGCCTCCTTGATTCAACCCCCATGAAAAACGGGGGCAGCAGCCCCCGTCTGTATTTCCATAATTACTATCCTGATCAGACTTGCCCGCTCTTGCGACGACGTACCACGAGACCCAGCATACCCAGACCGCCAAGCATCAGGGCGTAAGTATCAAGTTCGGGTACCGGACTGATGGAGACATATCCCACCAGACTGGCGCTATCTTTGCCGGTCAACGTAAACTTGCTGACAATCTGCATGTAATTCCAAGTCTGGCCGGTGGGGCCGGATGCGTCGGCAGCAAAAGTGCCATACGTAGCCGTGCCGGTGGCAAATGCCTGCGGGCCGACATCCACCCCTGCACTGACGAAGTTGGCGCCGTTGTCAGCCGAAAGCTGGAACTGTTGAATCGTTGCACTCGCGCCGAATGGAGCAATCGTTACGCTACCGTCCCTGGTTGTCAGCGCGCCTGCAATATCGGCATGCACAGCATTGGCTGATCCGACCGCCGGCAAGATTGCTTCGCCAACGGCAAAAGTGAAAGTCTGTGTATAGGTATTATTGTTAACTGCCGAGATGGCGTAGGACAAATCGGGGTCGCCATGACCGCTGACATTATTCAGGTTGAGAACCGACATCCATGGATTGCTCGCATCGGTGAAGGAAGGAGTGGTGCCGTTGATCGTCTCGGCGGTATGCCAGTTCCAGTAGCCGGCTCCGGTAGTGGCATCGGTTTTCCACTGCCAATAGTCGGGATGAACAACGGTATCGACCGTATTCACAAACTGCCCGTTCTGGAAGAAACCGCTTGTGCTTGCCCCTTGCATCATGGTGAAGTCGCCATTCGCGTCCACAGCCAGCAAGCCAGTCACATTTTCCACCCAGCTTTTACCATCAGATTGCTGGATGGTCAGGATGGAGGTTGGGTTTGCTGCAAAGGCATTTCCGGCAGAGAGCGCTAATACAGCCGCGACTGCAACACAGAGATACTTTCCGATCATGATAGATACCCCAAAATTTAATGGCAAAGACAAGCGACTACAGAACCACAACTGATCAAATCCAGTTACGTTTTCTGAAGGTGAAACCCTATTCCGGCAACGTTAAGATTGTGTGATTCCCGCACTGTATTTCCATAGTCTGAACGGGCTATGGGAAACGGCAAAACTATCTGCGAGCTTCCACCATAACGGCGATCCACACTTGACCAAATTGTTTGTGAGCGCCAATCGGAAATAAAATGTTCGTTACCGGATATGGTTATCCCGGGTTAAACATGTCGGGCATTATCAAGAACCAATTGTTTGTTCGCGCCAATCGGGAATAAAGTGTTCATTACCCGATATGGTTTCCCTGGGTTGAACATGTCCGGCATCATCAAAAACCAATTGTTTGGTCGCGCCGATCAGGAATAGGGTGTTCGTCACCAGATAGCGCTTCCATAGCCTGCCGGGCTCTGATGCCAGACGATGCAACCACTCAAGACCGGCGTTCTGCAACCATATCGGGGCGCGACTTTTCGTGCCGGCGTGAAAATCAAATGCCGCCCCCACACCGATCATCACCGCATTGATACGCCCGCGATGTGCTGCCATCCACTTTTCCTGCTTGGGGCAGCCCAGGCTCACCCAAACGGTGCCGGCACCTGAAGCGTTGATCATCTCCACCACTGCGTTGTCTTCTTCGTCAGTCAAAGCCCTGAACGGTGGCGAGTAGGCACCGGCGATTTTCAAAGCCGGGAATGCTTCCATCAAGCGCTCCTGGAGAAGAATTAAAGTTTCCGGCAAGCCGCCATAAAGGAAGATCGATTCGCCCCGCGATGCAGCCTGTTCACAATACCCCCACATCAAATCCGGACCGTTTATGCGTTGTTGTCCGGAGAAGCCAAGACGCCTCAGCACCCAGGCCACCGGCGCACCGTCTGGTATTGCCATATCCGCCTCGGCCACCACTTTTTTGTAATCGGTATCTTGACCGACAGTTACAACGGAATGTACATTACAACTGCACACGTACCGGCTTTCGCCCCTTGAAGCCCAACCGGAAATGCGGCTAAACGCAGATTCCCAAGTCAGCACGTCAATCTGTGAACTCAATACCCGGCCCCTCTGTCTGGCTTGTATTTTCCTGGCTTGTACGATTTGCTGTTCCATACGCTGATCTCCGGTTTTTTCCAATGGCGCCACGTTAAATCGCAATGAGCTGATCGAAATTCCGCTCATCAAATCCCCCACGCAGGGGACCCCGATTCGATGCGTAATGATTGCCTTAAAATATGACAGCGAGTGGTGTCTTGACTGGGGCATTACTAGTCCTATCGGACTATTCGCCGGCAATGTCTGAAGTGATACGGAGCAAACGCGGAAAGCGCGGTTTCCGCAGGGGACAGGACTGGTAGCTCAATGCTCCCGGCTGCTATCAGTGATCGAGCCAAACCAGCCCAGGGCCGGGAATGGGCACATGATGTAAAGGTAAATCGCAGCAAAGCCGGGTAAAGCTGGGGGAAATGAGCGATTCCAGGCTATTTAGTGCGCATTAATCCACGCAAGTGGCGGGCAGCATGTCTTTGCGTGTCTCTGCCAATTGGGCGATCGCGCTGAATCTGTCAACGAGGCCATTCTTTGCAAAATGATCGATGATGAATAAAGGGATCAGGGTGTCCGGTTCCCATAACCCCTGAAACCGGATCGTGGTGCCTTGCTGATTATAGACTCGGCACGATGAAGATTGAACTTTGTCCATGCGTCTCAGTCAGATGCGCATGGACAAAGAAGATGCAAGATTTCAAACATTGGAGCGGTTGCACGAGCGGCGTAAGCAGGTCGTGCGATTGCATCGCAAA
>JBGSKJ010000043.1:0-11591 GCA_041741275.1 Gallionella sp. | reverse complement strand
GCGCCCTTCTTCCGTCACAATGAATAGAGCAGGGCGCGATGAATCGCGCCCCTACAACATTTCAAACTGCCGGGTAGTTGCATCGTAGCCCAGCAACTCGCCACCCTCGATATCAAAATACCAGCCGTGCAGCGTGAGCCTGCCCTGTTCGACGCGTTCGCGTATCCAGGAAAAAGTCATCAGGTTGCTCAGCGAAACCAGTATCGCCTGCTGTTCACAGGCACGATGGCGAACCGTGTCGCTTGCCTCCGCATGTTGCTGCTCGACCTGTTCCCGCGCGGCTTCGGCTATCCCCATCCATTCGGCGATGAAGGACTCCTCCTTGTCCACGCTCCTTTCCAGCAGCGCGTGGATGCCACCACACTGCGCGTGCCCGAGCACGATGATGTGCGGCACCCCGAGATTACGCACACCGAACTCCAGCGCGGCACTGGTACCGTGATAGTGCCCCTGGTTCTCGGCGGGCGGAACCAGGTTGGCGACGTTACGGATCACGAACAGATCGCCCGGCGCACAATCCAGCACCAGCGCGGGATCGACGCGCGAATCGCAACAGGCCACCACCAGTGCCTTGGGGCTCTGGCCGAATTGCGCCAGATCCTGGAACTGCACACTGTCCCCGGCGAAATGAAGTTCGCGAAAGCGCCGGAATCCCGCGATGAGTTGCTTGGGTGAGCTCATGGGCTGGTCAGCTTGACCAGCGCCTCGCGGTACTTGTCAGCGGTTCTTTGCAACACGTCCTGCGGGACGCGCGGCGCGGGGGCGCGCTTGTTCCAGCCGGAGGCCTCCAGCCAATCGCGCACGAATTGCTTGTCGAAACTGGGCGGATTGCTGCCGACGCGATATAGCTCGGCAGGCCAGAAACGCGATGAGTCGGGGGTGAGCGCTTCGTCGATCAGATACAACTTGCCCGCCTCATCCACGCCGAATTCAAACTTGGTGTCGGCGATGATGATGCCCTTGGTCGCGGCAAAATCGGCTGCCTCGGTATAAAGCCGCAGCGTCGCATCACGCACCTCGGCCGCACGTGCTTCACCGAGCAATTCGACCGCCTGTGCATAAGAGATGTTCTCGTCGTGGTCGCCCATCGCCGCCTTGGTGGACGGGGTGAACAGCGGTTCGGACAGCTTTTCCGCCTCACGCAGCCCGGCCGGCAATTTGATCCCGCACACCGCACCGGTCTGTTGATAGTCCTTCCAGCCGGACCCGACCAGATAGCCACGCACGATGGCCTCTATCGGCAACGGCTTGAGCTTCTTCACCACGAACGCGCGGCGATGCACCTGCGCCCGGTCGGCTTCGCTGACCACCGATTCCGGCGCGATGCCGGTCAGATGATTGGGGATCACATGGTGCAGTTTGTTGAACCAGAAATTCGACACCGTGGTGAGCACTTCGCCCTTGCCCGGGATCGGGTCGGCCAGGATCACATCGAATGCCGACAGGCGATCCGTCTGCACCACCAGCAACTTGTCCTCACCCACCGCATAGATGTCGCGCACCTTGCCGCGATGCAGAAACGGCAGGCTCTTGATGTCGGACTGCAGCAACGCTGTGCTCATGGTGCTGCCTTGAGCGCAACGGCGATCTCCTGCTGCAAACTCTCGGCGGTCTGCGGCGGATAGATCACGTTCACCAGCGTGCCTTTCGCATCGAGCAGCACCAGGGTCGCCCGCGGAGCCTTGTTGGCAGCCATGAATGCGCGGCCCTGCGGGGTGTTGAAATCGGTCAGCAGAAACTCGACCTGCCCGGCATATTGATCGCGCAGGCCATTCATCACCTCCATCAGATCAAAAGTCTGAACCGCATTCTTGTCGCGTACCAACACGAGAGCAGCCTTGCCCTTGCCGATACTCGACAGGTCGTCGCTGTAGCCGCGCGGCAGGCTCATCACCGCCACCGCCGCCAGCGCAATGAAAAAAGCCACCACCACCCATTTGATCATGCGCTTGCGCGGGGCAGCGGCTGCGACATCCTGTTTCGCTTGATTCATGTTCTCTCCGGCACTGTGATTATTTCGATTTGCGTTAATCCCAGATAATCCATTAACCACAAACCCCTTCCAAGTCCCCTCGCTTCGCTCTCCCCTTATCAGGGGAGGAGCGGGTACAGTTCTCCCCCTGACAAGGGGGAGTTAGAGGGGGTTTAGGGCACAATTCACCTAATGGTCAATCTCGGCTTAATGCAATTTGAATTACAAATCCGGCAAAGTGGTCGCCTTCACCGCATCCGCCTGTTTCTTGCGGAACGCCTGCAACCGCTGCGCAAGGTCGGCGTCATTGAGCGCCAGCATCGCCACCGCGAACAAACCGGCATTGGCGGCGCCCGCATCGCCGATCGCGAACGTCGCCACCGGTATGCCTTTGGGCATCTGCACTATGGACAGCAATGAGTCCAGGCCCTGCAGATGTTTCGATGGCATCGGCACGCCCAACACCGGCAGCGTGGTCTTGCCGGCGATCACACCGGCCAGATGCGCCGCACCGCCGGCTCCGGCGATGAAACAACGCACGCCTTGCGCGCCGACTTCCTTGATGTAATCGAACAACAGATCGGGCGAGCGATGCGCCGAGATCACGCGCGCATCATAAGCCACACCGAAATCCTTCAACTGCTGCGCGGCCTGCTTCATCACCTCCCAGTCGCTGGCGCTGCCCATCACGATCGAAACAAGCGGTTTGCTCATAAAAATCTCCAATAACCTACTGCGCGTTCGAACTGCGGCGTTGCGTGTTCCCTCGCCGCCTCGCCTGCCTTGAAGGCATGTCTCGTTGCTCGCTGCGCCGCGCCTTGCAGCCCGAACTGCTCGCTACGGTTCTTGATGATCTTCAAAGTTTAAACGCCTTTGTGATAACTGACGATGCGCTCGACTTCGTTCTTCGAGCCGAGGATCACCGGCACGCGCTGATGCAGGCCGGAAGGCGTGATGTCCATGATGCGTTCATAGCCGGTGGAAGAAACTCCGCCCGCCTGCTCCACGATGAAGGACATCGGATTGGCCTCGTACAGCAGACGCAACTTGCCGGCCTTGCTCGGATCCTTGGTGTCCTTGGGGTACATGAACACGCCGCCGCGCACCAGGATACGATGCACTTCAGCCACCATCGATGCCACCCAGCGCATATTGAAATTGATCCCGCGCGGTCCGGTCTTGCCCGCAACACATTCATCGACATAACGCTGCACCGGTTTTTCCCAGTGACGCTCGTTCGACGCATTGATGGCGAACTCCAGCGTGTCCGCAGGTATCTTCATGTCCGGATGGGTCAGCATGAACTCGCCGATGTCGCCGTCCAGGGTAAAGCCGTTCACGCCGTGGCCGGTGGTGATCACCAGCATGGTCGCCGGGCCGTACAGCGCATAACCGGCGCAAACCTGGGTGGTGCCGGGTTGCAGGAAGTCTGCCGCGGCGGGGTTCTCCACGCCTTTGGGTGCGCGCAGGATAGAGAATATCGTCCCGACAGAAATGTTCACGTCGATATTGGAAGACCCGTCCAACGGATCGAACACCAGCAGATATTTGCCCTTCGGATATTTGGCCGGAATGGGATAAACATCATCCATTTCCTCGGAAGCCATCGCCGCCAGATGGCCGCCCCATTCGGTAGACTTGATGAACACCTCGTTGGTGATGATGTCCAGTTTCTTCTGCGTCTCGCCCTGCACGTTCTCGCTGCCCGCACTGCCCAGCACGCCGATCAGCGCACCCTTGTTGACATCATGCGCGATCTGTTTGCAGGCCATGATGACATCGCTGATCAGGCCGGTGAAGTCTCCGCTTGCCTTTCCCGGGATGGCGCGCTGCTCTTCGATGATGAACTGGACCAGACTTTTACTCATGATTATTTCCTCGGTTTTATATTGTAAATATGCGATTTTACCGCCTTTTTGAAACTCCCTCCACGGCTATTTAGGACCAGGGTACGCGGACCGGGCTGCCGGCGAAGCAGTGACTTTACTCAACCCCGGGTCCCTGCACCCCGACCCCTGATCCTGCCATCCATCTGAAAACATACCGCCTGTCCCGACAACATCCCCGAATATCGGCTGGCACTTTACTTGGATAGTGCATATTCACTACAGTGCCCGCAATCTGCCAAGGAGTCGCAATGCAAGCCATACAAAGACAAACCGGAGTAACCATGATGGAGATGCTGATCGTCGTGGCAATAGCCGCGATACTGGCGACCATCGCCGGTCCGTCATTTGGGGATTTTGTGAACAATACCCGCCTGAACTCCACCATGACGCAGCTGGCCAGCGACTTGAACCGTGCACGTGTCGAAGCGATCAAGCGCAATTCTTGGACGCTGGTCTGTGTGAGCAATGCCGCGGGAACAGATTGCGGAACGGGAACCAACTGGCAGAACGGCTGGGTGGTTTGCCGCGATAGTGAACCGGATGGTTCGTGCGATGCATCCACTGCCGACGAACCGAACCCGATCACTGTGCATCAGGCCATCAACACACGTCTCACGCTTACCGGCACTGCGGCTGCCATCCGCTTCAATCCTAATGGCACTCAAGGCACAGGCGCCGTTGCCAGCCTGACTCTGTGTTGCAGATCGAATTCCTCACCCAGCTCCAGCGTCGCCAACATCGCCGCGACCGGGCACATATCCAGACAATAAGCCAGACAACAGGATCGATACCATGCGCCGCGACTCACGCCCCCTTCCTTCGATCGCAACCCAGCACGGATTCTCGATGCTGGAGATATTGATCACGCTGGTGATCGTTGCCACTGCCTTGTTCGGCACAGCCGGCCTGCAGGTCTACGCGATGCGCATGAACCAGGGCGGTCAGTTTCGCACCCAGGCGGTGTTCCTCGCCTCGGACATCGCCGAGCGCATGGAAGCGAATAAGGCGGCGGCCGTTGCCGGGAGTTACGAACTGGCCCTGACCAACACAACCGGCGCTGCCGCCGTCGATTGCTCAACCATTGCCTGTAATGAAGCGGCTCTGGCTGCCTGGGACCTTGCCGAGTGGGGGAACGTGATCGCAGGGCTTTTGCCGCAAGCCAGCTGGCAGGTCACCCGGACCGCTACCGGCAACCCCAGCACTTACGAGATCGTCATCAACTGGACGGACAGACGCACCAATACCCAGTACGCTACTGCCGGAACCGGAGAAACCTTTTCCTACACTGCAACAAGAACCCTGACCGACTGATGCCATGAATAACACCAGACACAATACCAAAGGCATCACCGGCAGCCTGCCTTCCGAACGCGGGTTCAGCCTGATCGAAATGATGATCTCCGTCACGATCGGGATGCTGATCATCGCCGCGCTGGTCGGTGTGCTGACCAGCAATTCGCGCAGCGCCAAATCCAATGACCGCACCTCCGAGCTGCAAAGCAATGGGCGTTACGCGCTGGATCACCTCAAACGCGAAGTGCGGCTCGCCAGTTATCGCGGTTATACCTGGGCAGAACCGACCAACCCCCCCACTACGGCCATTGCCCCGCCGGCAGGCGAATGTTTGCCTGCCGGCGGGACAGCCGGAAGCTTTGCAACCAATATCCACCAGGGCATCTGGGGTGCGAATGACAGCAACCCCTTCCCCGGAAACTGCCTTAACGGCCGCTATGCCAGCGATGACGTGCTGGTGGTGCGCCGCACCGGCAACCAGATCGCAACCGCATTGACGGCCAATACCTATTATTTCCGCTCCTCCTACGCCATCGGTGAATTGTTTCAAGGCACAGCGCCACCGACCATTGCCGGATCGCCGATCGCCAATTTCCCGGTACTGGAATATGTCTACTACATCGGAACAGACGACACGGATGCGACTCTCCCCGCGCTACGGCGCATCGCCCTGTTGACCGACGGAACGATGGGTGATGAGATGGTGGTGAGCCGGATCGAACGCATGCAGCTGCAATATGGCCGCGCCACGACCGACCTGAACACGCAATACTACAATGCGGATGGCATCACCGGCAGCTCCATCGACCCACTCCCGACCGATTGGGACGACGTTGACTCGGTGCGTATCTGGCTGCTCGCGCGCAACGCCCAGACAGAGCCGGGTTACACCAACACCAACACCTATGTCATGGGCGACCAGAGCTATACCCCGAACGACGGATTCCGCCGTCAACTGTTCACTGCGGTCGTACAACTGCGCAATTAAGGGAATCATCATGCGAATCGACCGTTACCGCACTGCTGCACACCGCCAATCAGGATCTGCCCTGATCATCAGCATGATCATCCTGATCATCCTGATGCTGCTCGGTGTAACTGCGATGACGACCTCCGACACCCAGTTCAAATTGGCCGGCAACCTGCAATTCGAGGATGCCGCGCTGAATAACGCCGAAACCGCGATCGCCGCCGCTGAAGCGTTGCTGGCAGACGGGTTCAGTTACCAGAATGCGGGGCTGCTCACCGCCTACAATGCAGCCCTCACCCCGCAGTTCTACCCGATCGGCGTGCTGGAGGGGCTGGCCGCGCCCAACAACGATCCCCTGACGATGGACTGGGACGATAGCAACTCCGCCCAGGTTGCCGGCAATCCCAATCAACGCTACATCATCGAAGCCATGTCCATCAACGACCGCCTGGTCGGTTCGAGCCAATGCATAGGCTGCCGCATCAGCTCCGGTTGCAATCAGGTGAATACCTACCGGATCACCGGGCGCGGAGTCAGTGCGCGCGGCGCCACCAAATTCGTCCAGTCTTACTACAGCGTCCTAAGTTGCCCCATTTAATGGTTCGACCGGCTCACCATGAACGGATCAAATCTCAATCAGGAGAACATCATGACCACACTAAGCCTTCCAAAGATCAAACCGGTGCAATGGCTGGGCGCGCTCGCCCTGCTGGGTACTACGGCCGTCTTCATCGAACTGGCGCTGGCCATCACCGCGTTCAACCCGCAGAACCAGCCGACTGGCTATGTCGCCCAGGACGAATTGTCCAACTTCAACCTGACCGGCGGCGGCGAGACGGTTTACCGTACTGAATATGAAAAGGAAAACTGGAGCGGCAACTTGTTCGCCTACCCGGTAGATTCAGCAGGACAAGTGGACATTGCCGCAGAACGCTGGGGGGGTGGAGCAAGTGATCATCTCGACCTGCAGGATTTTGATACCGGACGATTGATCGCCACGATGAAAGACGATGGCACCAAAGTCCCGTTCCGCGCAGCCAGCGGCCTGTCGGCCGCGCAACTGGCTACATTGGCGGCCACGGTCAACTCGATCGCCTACTCCAGTACGCAAATCCTGAATTTCCTGCGCGGCGACCGCAGCAACGAAAACACGACCGCACTGCGCATGCGCCAATCGAAACTGGGCGACATCATCCACACCCGGCCCTATTATGTGGCCAATTCACTGACCCCCACCATCTTCGTCGGGGCCAATGACGGCATGTTGCACGCCATAGACACCACCGACGGATCAGAGCGCTGGGCTTATGTACCTTCGATGCTGATCAACAGGATGAAGAATCTCGCGGCCAATCCCTACACCCATGAGTACTTTGTGGATGGGCAGATCAATATCGGCCAGGTCACCATCAGCGCACAACTCAAGCGCGTGCTGGTCGGCGGACTGGGGGGCGGCGGCAAGGGTTTGTATGCCCTGGACATCACCACGCTGGACGCAGCCTCCGAGGCTGATGTCGCCAGCAAGATCCTCTGGGAGATCACCCCAACCACGGTAAATTATGCCGCGCCGACCGGTTCCGGCGGTGCGACCGGCTACAGCAACCTCGGTTATACCTATGGCACACCGGTCATCGCAAAAGTGCAGAACGGCGCCAGCACCCAGGACGTGATGATCATCGGCAACGGCTATAACGACAACGCCTCGGGCGACTACCAGGCCTACCTGTATGTGATCGACATCTCCAACGGACAACTGATCAAAGCCATCAAGGCCGATACGGTGGCCACCACCGACGGCACAGCCGCGAGCCCCAACGGGCTTTCCTCACCGGTCGCGCTGGACGGCAATGGCGATGGCGCGGTCGATCTGGTCTATGCCGGCGATCTGAACGGCACGATGTGGAAATTCAACCTGTCCAGCTCCTCTCCCGCCAGCTGGACTGCCAGCGTGCTGCTGACCACCTCACCGGCACAGCCGATCACGTCGACACCCGGCGTTGCGATCCATCCGAACGGCGGCTACATGATCAATTTCGGCACCGGCGCGATATTCACTGCCGCAGACACCACCAGCACGACGACCTATTACGTTTATGGCATCTGGGATAGCGCACCGATCGCCAATACCACGCTGGTGACGCAGACCCTCACGGAGCGTTCCTATACCTACGCCGGAGTCACCACTCGCGTACGCCGCAGCACGGCCATCGCGCCGAACTGGGCCAGCGGCGGCGACCGGGGCTGGAAGGTCGCGTTGCCGGCAGGGGAACGGATCACCGGCGATGGCAGTTTCATCGAAGGTGGACGTTTCTACTTCACCGGCCACAATCCGACCGTCAGCTATCTGGTGCCCAGCACTACCACCACGGTCTATGGCGAAAACTGGCTGATGGAATTGAATTATCTGACCGGCGGCAGCAGCGTCCTGCCCTTCCTCGATATGGACGGGAATCTGTTGCTGAACACCAGCGACCGCATCAAATATATCTCGGGTGACACCATCCCGGCAGGCAAGGCGGTGGGCGATTTCATCACCAGCCCGAACGAAGACGGCATCCCGGTCGGCAAGTGGCTGTCCCGCGGGGTGCAATCGCAGCCGCTGCTGGTGCAATTGCGCACGCTGAACACCACACTGTTCAATCAGAACCCTGACGTGACCTTCCCGGTCACCACGCTGGAAAAGGGTGTGGCAGGTGGACACTTCGACGAAGACATCTTTTATGAAGGCACTGTCAGCACCACTCCCGGCACGAAAGCCACCGCCACGATCACGGTCAGCAGCACCGGCAGCGCCAGACCCGCGACGCTGGGTGGCATAGCAGTGGAGGGAGTCATCATCATCCCCGCGCTGACCGTCTCCGACATCACCAACGGCACGGACACGAACACCAACGCCGCGACGATTGACGGCAAGGAAACATCGGGCAACTACAGCGTTTCCGCTTCAGGCAACGTGTTGACCGTTACCGCGCCATCGACAGGCACCGGCTACAACGGCAAGACCTTTACCATCACCGCCGGTACCTCCTCGGCTGGTTCGGCCGGAACCGCGCCGTCGAACGGCACGCTGGTCATCACGGCGGTAGCCAGAAAACAGAGCATCAGGATCAGGTGTGGAAGTGTCTACGTCGGCCAGTCATCTTCGTGGACATCGTCCAACAGCTCCACTGCCAGCACCAGACTCAATACCCTTTACACCAGCATCAATGGCACGACGGTCAATGGCTATACCACGTCGTGCGTCAGATCACCGGACACCACTTCGCCGACCAGCCTTACCTGCAGCATCGCTGCGCCAGTCGGCGCATCAGCTTGTAGTGGTGGTTTCACCGTCGATTCGGATATCACCACGACCACCAACACCGGCCCTTCCGGCGGAACGGCGGCGACCGGTTGGGATGACTTGTCACCCTACCTTGCGACGGTGGCATTCAGCGGCGGCACCGATGACGTATCGACCATCAGCGTCTCCAGCCCCTGCAATGGCGGCACCGTCAATTGCACCACCAAGAAGCACATCCACGAATACGATGACATCTACGACAAGACCGGCGTGAACATGCTCGATGCCAGCCATACCGCATACGACCTGTCCAACGCGATCCCTTCCACCTCGGTCCAATTCAAGGTGATCGTGCAGAACCAGTACTTGAGCCCGGCGGTGAAGCTCCATATCGGCAACCCCAGTTATATCTGGAACGTCGATTCGGGCTACATCCCGCTGTCGGGATTCACGACCGACGCCGTGCTGGACCTGGCCACTTTGCCGACCTACACCCGCGACACGATAGGCAGCCTTGCGATCAACATGCCGGTGGATGCGTTCGTCCCGAAGAACTGGTGGAACGGCGCGCTGGGGCTGGCTGCAGATGTGCGCGCCGGTTTGCACCCCACCCAGACCGGCTGTGTCAACAAGTCCGCAGGGGTGTACGACGGCAATATGTATCAGCCTATCATTCCCCCCCCCAATGGCGTCGACGGACCCGGCACCAAGGGCTACCACGCGGCGACCACCCCGGCGACCGCCACCGGCGTGCGCCACGGCGGGGCGTTGACGATCCAGATCATCAGCGCCAGCACACCGAACAGTGCCGTCGAACTTGCCGTGCCCGGCCGTCGGGAGTATGGCTGGCGGCTCAAGTCCGCGTTCTACAGCACCTATCTGCTGGCGGAATACACCACCTTCTGGCACGACAAACTGGGCGGCCAGTGTTATAGCGACCCCGGGTGGACCAAGCTGGGGCATATCGACAATCGCACCTGCGGCACGGCCGACACAGCTACAACCCGCAAATGTGCCACCGAGCAATCCGCCGCGAACGGCACCGACCCCAAGATCGGCACGTTCGGCTCCGCCGCGACGATCTCTTCCGTGACCACCACGGTGGCGGGCAACGTGACCACCATCACGATCACCTACACCGACGGAACGCATGCCACCATCGTCCGCACCGCCAATGCTGACGGTTCGGTGACCATCGTGACCACCGACGCCAGCGGCAATGTCACCACGGAGATCGTCGCCAATGCGGCTGGCAACATCACCTCCGGCGGTGACGAACGCGGCATGCAGACACGCACCGGGCGTGTATCATGGCACGAGTTGATCAGAGGAAATTGATCTGCGCAGCGTGGTGCCGCGGCACCACGCTGTTTTGTTGATGGCAAAGGAAGCACCGGCCAATCAAGCCGTTCGTCCTTGCGGTGCAAAGCCAAGTCGAGTGGCTGGCCGTTACAGCAGTCCCGCCACGAACGGATTAAATATGCGTTTCCCTAAGGAGCAAAGAATGAAACTTCATCGCATGAACGGATTCACCCTGCTGGAATTATTGATCGTCGTAGCCATCGTCGGCGTCCTCGCCGCGATCGCCGTGCCCAGCTACGGAGATTATGTGATCAAGGCCTCGCGTGAAGCAGCGCAGGCCGAGCTGATGGAACTGGCCAGCCTGCAGGAAAAGATCTACCTCAATGCCAACAACTACACGCCCAACATCACCGGCAGTTATAACGGCCAGGCAGGCGCCAACAGCAGCGCAGCGACCGGCGGGCTGGGCAGAACCAGCGGCATGACCAGCGATGGCAAATACGATCTCAGTCTGGACATCGCCGCCCCCGCCCAGACCTTCACGTTGATCGCCACGCCGGTCATGGGCAAGAAACAGCAGAACAACGGATGCCTGACGATCAGCGAGAGCGGCCGGCGCACCTGGCATCAAGGCAACGACGACTGCGATACAGCTTCGCCGGCAGCCTGGTAAATACATCTCACGATCAGCAGTGAAATATTGCAGGGGGCGCGATAAGCTTCGCCCCCTGCTGAATATATCGTTCCCACGCCCCGAGTGGGGACGATGAAAAATCAGAGTCGATCTTCTCTCCAGGAACACACGGGAACCCCCAGCCGCGCCGAACCCGATCATTCCAGTTCGCATTGAACAGCATGTGTGTAGGAGCGGGCCATGCCCGC
>JBGSKJ010000042.1:0-40639 GCA_041741275.1 Gallionella sp. | reverse complement strand
GCTGGTTTCCAGGCCGCCGCGGGGCCTTTGGCCTCCATCGCCGCACGGCGGCGCACGAGTTCCTCATCGGAGACGGCGAGGTGAATGCGCCGCGCGGGGATATCGATTTCGATGGTGTCGTCTTCCTCGATCAATGCGATGGCTCCGCCGGCGGCGGCTTCCGGGGAGACGTGGCCGATGGAGAGTCCCGAAGATCCGCCGGAGAAGCGGCCGTCGGTGAGCAGGGCGCATTCCTTGCCGAGCCCAACGGATTTAATGTACGAGGTCGGGTAGAGCATCTCCTGCATGCCCGGTCCACCTTTGGGCCCTTCGTAGCGGACGACGACGATGTCACCGGCGGCGATCTTTCCGCCGAGGATCTTCTCGACGGCCTCTTCCTGGCTTTCGCAGACACGCGCTGTGCCGCGAAACTTCAGGATGCTTTCGTCGACACCGGCGGTCTTGACGATGGAGCCTCGCTCGGCGATGTTGCCATAGAGCACGGCGAGCCCGCCGTCGCGCGAGTAGGCGTGATCGAGGTCCCGGATGCAGCCGTTGGCGCGATCGGTGTCGAGTTCGGGATAGGTGCGATTTTGCGAGAAAGCTTCGGTGGTGGCGACGCCGCCGGGCGCGGCGCGATAGAACTCCAGCACCGCAGGGTCAGTGGCGCGGCGCACATCCCAATGGTCCAGCGCATCGCCGAGCGTACCGGTGTGAATGGTGGGGACGCCGCGGTGGAGGAGGCCGGCACGGTCAAGCTCGCCGAGAATGCCCATCACGCCGCCGGCGCGGTGAACATCTTCCATGTGGAACTTCGAGGTGGCGGGCGCTACCTTGGCGAGACACGGCACGCGGCGCGAGAGGCGATCGATATCGGCCATCGTGAAATCGATTCCGGCTTCGCGGGCGGCGGCGAGTAAATGGAGGACAGTGTTGGTGGAGCCGCCCATGGCGATATCAAGCGTCATCGCATTCTTAAAGGCCGCCACCGAAGCAATGGAGCGCGGGAGCGCGTTCGGGTCATCTCCTTCGTAGTACCGGCGGGCGAGATCCACGGCGAGGCGGCCGGCTCTCAGGAAGAGTTGCCTACGTTCGGCGTGGGTGGCGAGCATCGAGCCGTTGCCGGGAAGCGCGAGCCCGAGAGCTTCCGTGAGGCAGTTCATCGAATTCGCGGTGAACATACCGGAGCATGAGCCGCAGGTGGGGCAAGCGGAACGCTCCATGGCCGCGACGTCAGCGTCGGAATTGCGGATATCGGCGGCTTCGATCATGGCGTCGACGAGGTCCACGGATCGCGTCGAGCCGTGCCAGTTGACCTTGCCGGCCTCCATTGGGCCGCCGGAGACAAAGACCACGGGGACGTTCAATCGAAGCGCGGCCATCAGCATGCCGGGAGTGATCTTGTCGCAATTGGAGATGCACACCAGTGCGTCGGCGCAATGCGCGTTGACCATGTATTCCACCGAATCGGCAATCAGATCTCGCGAAGGCAGCGAATACAGCATGCCGTCATGCCCCATGGCAATGCCGTCGTCCACCGCAATGGTGTCGAACTCCTTGGCGATGCCGCCCGCCTTCTCGATCTCGCGCGCCACCATCTGCCCGAGATCCTTGAGATGCACGTGACCCGGCACGAACTGGGTGAAGGAATTGGCAATCGCGATGATGGGCTTGCCGAAGTCGCCATCGGTCATGCCGGTGGCGCGCCACAATGAGCGTGCGCCGGCCATGTTGCGGCCATGCGTGGATGTACGGGAACGGTATTGGGGCATGAAGTCTCTCTGAAAAAGTGGAAGCACGTATAATCAGATTTGTGATTTTACCCGATTCCGCCATAAAACCTCTGCACAACGCAGCGAGCGCAGTTGAGGCAAGGCAAAAAATGGTGCGGAACCGGAATGTACTTTTGTACATGGGGATTTTGAACCCTTTTTTAACGCGGCATCAACAAGCGCATAGCCAATGACTTTGTTGGCGTAATTTGCCAACTTAGTCAGATGGCCAGTTGTTTCACCAGTAGTTGTGCAGAGGTTTTATCCATGCTCGTTCATCCGCAATTCGATCCTGTCGCCCTGCAACTCGGGCCGCTTGCCATCCATTGGTACGGGCTGATGTACCTTGCAGGCTTCCTGACCTTCCTGTGGTTGGGACGCAAACGCATCGCCGCGTTAAATGATCCGCAGATCAATACCAAGCTGCTCGACGACTTGCTGTTCTTCGGTGTGCTTGGAGTGATCCTGGGCGGACGCCTGGGTTATGTACTGTTTTACAAAGCTGGATATTACTCCGCGCATCCGCTGGAGATTTTCGCGGTCTGGCAAGGCGGCATGTCATTTCACGGCGGGTTCCTCGGCGTGCTGGTGGCGATGGCGCTGCTCGCGCGCAAACAGCAATTGGGCTGGCTGAAACTGACCGACTTCATCGCCCCGCTGGTGCCGCCCGGCTTGGCCTTTGGCCGCCTCGGCAACTTCATCAATGGCGAGCTGTGGGGGCGGCCCACCGACGTCCCCTGGGCGATGATCTTTCCCAGGGTGGATAGCCTGCCGCGCCACCCTTCGCAGCTTTATGAATTCGCACTGGAAGGTCTGTTGCTGTTCGTGCTGCTCTGGTTATATGCACGCAAGCCGCGTCCGGTCGGCGCAGTATCAGGCTTGTTCCTCGCCGGTTACGGCAGCGTCCGGTTTCTGGTCGAGTTCACGCGCGAGCCGGACGACTTTCTCGGACTGCTGTCTTTGGGCATGAGCATGGGACAATGGCTGAGTCTGCCGATGGTGATAGGCGGCGCGCTGCTGATGGTATCGAGCAGCCGACGCGCCGCTTGACACCCGCCGACCGCTCGCACACTATTCCTGACATCAAAATAACCGAAACACCATCTTGGACGACATCTCCTTAGGCACGCTGTTTGGCATCCTGCTGGTGTTGTTGTTGTGCAGCGCGTTCTTCTCCGGCTCGGAAACCAGCATGATGGCGATCAACCGTTATCGCCTGAACACACTGGTTCGCAAAGGGAACCGCAGCGCAAAACTGGTCAACAAGCTGCTCGGCAAGGTGGACAAGCTGCTCGGTTCCATCCTGCTGGGCAACACGCTGCTCAACGTCGCGGCAGCGGCAGTGACCAACATCATCATCCTGCGCCTGTTCGGCCAGGACGACCTGGCAATCTTGCTGGGCACGCTGGCCATCACCTTCGCGCTGCTGGTGTTCAGCGAGATCATGCCCAAGATCATCGCGGCCAGTTATCCGGAACGCATCGCACTGCCAGCCAGCTATTTGCTCACGCCCCTGATCACCTTGTTTCATCCTGTGGTCTCGGTGGCCACAGCTATTGTAAAAAGCTTTCTGTGGCTGCTGCGCATCAGGATCCAGACCGATCAAAGCAAGCAAAAGGTGACATTGGAGGAATTGCGCGGACTGGTATTGGATGCCGAACATTTCCTGCCGCGCAAACACCAGAAGATGCTGCTGAACCTGGTCGATCTGGAGCGCATCACCGTGAACGACGTGATGGTTCCGCGCAACCAGATCGAGGCCCTGGATATCAATGCGGACGCAAACGAATTGCGCCAGCAGATCATCACCTGCCACCACACGCTGCTGCCGGTATATGCCGACACGCCCAGCAACGTCATCGGCATCCTGCACCTCAAGCGTATACCGTCCCTGCTGATGGAGTCGACGCTGGATCTTGCCCAACTGCGCGCGATACTCCGCGAGCCCTATTTCATCCCTTCAGACACCCCGCTGCTCAAGCAACTGCAACAGTTTCAGGAACGCCACTCGCGACTCGGACTGGTGGTGGATGAATATGGCGAACTGCTCGGTTTGGTGACGCTGGAGAACATCCTTGAAGAGATCGTCGGGGAATTCACCACGCAATCCCCGTCGCAAACCGGAAAATTTTTGCGCCATGAGGATGGAAGTTTTCTGCTGGAGGGCAGCAGCAGTTTGCGCGAATTGAATCGCAAACTGGGACTGCACCTGCCGCTGGACAGTGCCAAAACACTGAATGGACTGATCCTGGAACATCTCGAAGACATCCCCGAAACCGGCACCAGCCTGAAGATCGCCGGCTATCCGATCGAGATCATCCAGACCCAGGATCGCATCGTGAAGGTGGCGCGTATTTTTCCGGCTCGGGCGAACAAACAGTAGTCGCCGGGATATTGTTTAAGCACTATCGCGGGCATAGCCACCCTATTGGTCATCCCCGCGGCTTTACAAGAGGCGTAAAGCTCGGCATCATGCCCGCCAGCAATATGTGAGTGACACAAGGGAGACACCATGGCTGTCGCGCCAAAAACTCAAAAACCAAAAGAATATTTGTATAGCTGGGAAGGAAAGGACAAAACCGGCAAGCAGGTCAAGGGCGAGATGCGCGCACCCGGCGAGGCCAGTGTGTCCGCTCATCTGCGCCGCCAGGGAATCAACGTTGCAAAAATCAAGCGCCAGCGCTCCAAAGGCAAGGCTATCACCGCGAAGGACATTACGCTGTTCACCCGCCAGCTTGCCGTCATGATGAAGTCCGGGGTGCCGTTATTGCAGGCTTTCGATATCGTCGGCAAGGGGCACAGCAATCCTTCCGTGGCACGGTTGGTGCTGGACATCAAGACCGAGGTGGAGACAGGCAGCAGTTTGCAGCAGGCATTCAGGAGATATCCGCTGTACTTCGACGACCTGTATTGCAACCTGATCGGAGCCGGTGAAGCGGCGGGTATTCTGGATGCCCTGCTGGAACGCCTGGCGACCTATATGGAAAAAACCCAGGCCCTCAAGAGCAAGATCAAATCGGCCCTGTTCTACCCGATTTCCATCGTCGTGGTGGCATTCATCATAACCGCCGTGATCATGATCTTCGTGGTTCCCGCGTTCAAGGAACTGTTCGAGGGCTTCGGCGCCAATTTGCCGGGTCCTACCTTGTTTCTGATGGCCATCTCTGATTTCTTCGTCTCCTATTGGTATCTGATTTTTGGCGGCATCGGCGGAGGGTTTTATGCATTCTTCTATGTCTGGAAGCGCAGCAAGAAAATGCAGAGTGTCATGGACAGGCTGCTGCTGAAGCTGCCCATTTTTGGCGCGCTGATCCGCAAGGCCACCATCGCCCGCTGGACCCGCACGCTTTCCACGATGTTTGCCGCGGGCGTCCCCCTGGTCGAATCGCTTGATTCGGTTGCCGGTGCGGCGGGCAATGTGGTGTATTTCGAAGCCACCAAAACCATACAGCGCGAGGTGAGCACCGGCAGCAGCCTGACTGTCGCCATGCAGAATACCGAGGTATTCCCCAGCATGGTGCTGCAAATGGTGGCCATCGGTGAAGAAGCCGGTTCGCTGGATGCCATGCTCAGCAAGGTGGCCGACTTCTTCGAGGCCGAGGTGGATGATGCGGTGGCGGGCATTTCAAGCCTGATGGAGCCGGTCATCATGGTGGTGCTCGGCACGCTGATCGGCGGCATGGTGGTGGCGATGTATCTGCCGATATTCAAGATGGGTGAAGTGATTTGATGAATCTGGGAAGCGTGAAACACAGTGCGGCCACGCCGCTTGTGAAAAGTGAAATGCCAACCCCGCTGCCTTTACCTTTCACCGTCGTCCAATGAGTCTTCCGGAGCTTCTTCAGGCATCGCCGCTTTCGTTTGTTATTGTATGTGCCGTACTGGGCCTGATGGTCGGCAGTTTTCTCAATGTGGTGATCCACCGTTTGCCGAAGATGCTGGAAATCGGCTGGCGGCAACAATGCGCCGAACTAAGCGGTGCAGCACCGCCCTCGCACGCGGAGGGCGAACCTGTCCACATCGCCCCTTACAACCTCATCGTCCCGCGCTCGGCCTGCCCGCACTGCAATCACGCCATCAGCGCGTGGGAAAACATCCCGATCGTGAGTTATCTGCTGTTGCGCGGCAAGTGCAGGGGTTGCGGTGCGGCGATCTCGCCGCGCTATCCGATCGTCGAAGCGGTCAGCGGCATTTTGTGCGGATTCGCTGCCTGGCATTTTGGTTACGGGACTGCTGCGGTCGGCGCACTGTTGCTCATCTGGGCATTGCTGGCGCTCACGGCTATCGACTTCGACACGCAACTGTTGCCTGACGACATCACACTGCCGCTGCTTTGGGCGGGCCTGCTGTTCAACCTGTTCGGGATCTACACCGATTTGGCTGGCGCGGTGCTGGGCGCGGTGATCGGTTATCTCTCGCTGTGGGCTGTGTACTGGCTGTTCAAGCTCACTACCGGCAAGGAAGGCATGGGCTACGGCGATTTCAAGCTGCTCGCGGCAATGGGCGCTTGGCTGGGCTGGCAAATGCTGCCGCTGATCATCCTGCTGTCCTCGCTGGTGGGCGCGGTGGTCGGCATCACCCTGATCGTGGCGCTCAAGCATGGTCGCAACATCCCCATCCCGTTTGGCCCCTACCTCGCCGGCGGGGGACTGATCGCGCTGTTCTGGGGACCAACCCTGACACACGAATACTTGAGACTGCTAAGCTAGCCATGGGTCTCATTCGGGTGCCCGGACAAAAGATTTTCGTCATTGGACTCACGGGCGGGATAGGTAGCGGCAAAAGCACGGTGTCGGACCTGTTCGCGAAACTGGGCGCGGGCATCATCGACACGGACTTGATCGCCCACCGCCTGACGCAGGCCGATGGTGCTGCAATGGCTGCGATCCGGGCAAGTTTTGGCGACGATCACATCACAACTGACGGCGCGCTGGATCGCGCAAAAATGCGCGGGTTAATCTTCTCGGATGCCGCCGCCAGGCAGCGGTTGGAACTGATATTGCACCCGCTGATACTGGAGCAGGCCAGGACGCAATTGCAGCAATTGCATGCCAAACCCTATATCATCATCGTCGTGCCATTGCTGCCGGAAAGCCCCGCGTTTCAACAACTGGTTCAGCGCGTACTGGTGGTGGATTGCACGGAACACACCCAGGCTGCCCGCGTTATTGCGCGCAGCCGGATGAGCGAAGCGGAAGTACGCAGTGTCATTGCACAGCAAACTCCGCGTGCAGAACGGTTAAAACTGGCGGATGATGTGATCCGCAACGATGCCGGCATGGATAGCCTGGCCGCACGGGTCACCGAACTGCACCAAAGTTACCTGGCCAAGCCCTGAACCTGGAAATGGGAACATGCAAAACGGCAGGCTTGAATTTTGTCCGGGCAGCCGATTGACGATATGAGGCTATTCAATATATCGTGCGCAACTGATTTTTCCCCAACAATACAGCGAACAACAACGGCGTGATCAGCTACGAGTTCCCCCTTAATGAAAAAGTGCGCACCCTGCTGCGTCTGGAGGACTTGTTCGCACGCATGGTGCACTTCACCGAAAAAGAAACCGGCATCGATCACCACGCCGCGCTGCTCACGCTGTTCGAGATCCTGGAAGTGGCCTGTCGCGCCGACTTGAAATCCGAACTGTTGCAAGAGTTGGAACGCCAGAAAAGGGCGCTGTCCAACTTGCATAACAACCCCGCTATCTCCGAAGACGCGCTCGACGCCATCCTTGCCGAGATCGACCAGGCTTCAGTGGACCTGTTTGCGATGACCGGCAAGATCGGTCAGCAGTTGCGCGAGAACGAATGGCTGATGGGTATCAAGCAGCGCGCCGTGATGCCGGGAGGCACCTGTGAATTCGACCTGCCCTCCTACCACTACTGGCAGCAACAGGATGTCAACTCGCGGCGCGAAGGGCTGCGAACCTGGCTGGCTCCGTTCCTGCCCCTGCATGTTGGGTTAAAGATCATCCTGCGCCTGTTGCGCGAGAACGGCAAGGTCCTTCACCTCACCGCGCATCAGGGCACTTTCCAGCAGATGCAGGGCGGACGTATCGCGCAGATATTGCGTGTGACGCTGAACAGGGAGTTGGGATGCTTACCCGAAGTGAGCGCCAATAAATATGCCATCAACATCCGCTTCATCGTTGCCAACTATGCCGCGAAATCTGCCCTGTTTGAACAGGACGTTCCATTCGACCTGACCTTCTGCAGCCTGTCCTGATCATGCCGTCCAAACAGCCACCCATCGTGACCTGTCCGCATTGCGGCAAGGAACACCAATGGGACACCAGCAACCGCTTTCGCCCGTTCTGCAGTGAGCGCTGCAAGCTGATCGATCTGGGCAAGTGGGCCAATGAAGAATATCGCGTGGCAAAGCCGGCAGACAAGGACGAGCAGGAATACACCGAACCGCCTCACCAGGCCTGACGCAGCAGCGCGATACCGTGTGCGCCATGCTGCCACGCGGTCCGCATGTCGTCATGCGTCAATCCACCCAGCGCATACACCGGAATGGATGACCCCGCCGCGATCGCTGAAAAGTTTCCCCAGCCCAGATGCGGCGCCCCCGGATGCGACTGCGTAGCCAACACCGGGCTCAATAACGCGAAATCGCAACCCAGCGCTTCGGCGCGACGCAATTCCTCGGCGTTGTGACAAGAGGCCGCGCACCAATCCACGGCAGGACGCTCGCGCAATTCTGCAAGCTGCGCGCCGGTGAGCTGCACGCCATCCGCACCAACTTCCTTCGCCAACTCGATATCGGCATTGATGAGCAAACGCGCATCATGTTGTCGCAGCATCGGCAACATCTTCAGCGCAAGTGCGCGCAACGCCTCGCGCGAATAATTCTTCTCGCGCAATTGCACCAGCCGCAAACCATTTTTCAGCGCAGCTTCCAGCCGCCGCAAGAATTCGTCCTCGCCCAGCTCCTGTACATTGCTGATCGCGTACAGAGTTGGCAATGACAGCGAACGCAAGATGGGTCCGTTGGCGGGTAACAAAGGCGACACCGAAATATGATGATCGGGCGTATTGCCATACGCCCCTACGATCCGTGCATCCGTAGGGGCGTATGGCAATACGCCCTTTGGCATCGGGTTCATGGGTTGGGGCGGCTGCCATGAAAACTCCTGCCCCTCATGCGGATGCAGCTCGCCGCTCCACGCCGTCACACGAAAGAAATGCAGCCGCACCGTCGCATGCGGATAGGTGTACACGCGTGTCACCCACGGGTAGGCAGTGGTGACGGTGATGCCCAGTTCCTCGCGCAGCTCGCGCACCAGCGCATGGTAAGGCGTCTCGCCGGATTCGATCTTGCCGCCGGGGAATTCCCAATAGCCGGCCCAGATCTTGTCGGGGGGACGTTGGGCGAGGAGGAAGGAGTTGTCGGGGCGTTGCAGGACGGCTGCGGCGACTTCGACGATTTTGGTTTTTTCAACTAAGTGATTCAACGAAACCTCATACTTATAAACCGTTCGTGTTGAGTAGGCCGAAGGCCGTATCGAAACATAAATGACTAAAACCAACACCGCCGGGGGTAGCCCGGCGAAGTTGATTTTGATTGTTGAACGTTCACCCTTCGACAGGCTCAGGGCGAACGGCCTTAATATATTATCTCTGCCGTCCCGCCCAATCCCTCGCAAACTGCCACCCCACGCGTCCGCTCCTCGACCCCCGCTGAATACTCCATTGCAACGCCGCCTGCCGTGCAACCTCATCCATCTCACCGGTCAAGCCAAAGTGCCTCAACCAGTGCGCAACGATGGCAAGGTACTCATCCTGCGTGAACGGATAAAACGACACCCACAGACCAAAGCGCTCAGATAAGGAAATTTTTTCTTCCACACTTTCCCCCGGATGGATCTCATCGCCGACATATTTCGTCGCGAGATTATCCTGCATCGATTCCGGCATCAGGTGGCGGCGGTTGGAGGTGGCGTAGATCAGCAGGTTGTCGGAGAACGTCACCAGCGAACCGTCGAGCGCGGCCTTGAGCGCCTGATAGCCGGGCTCGTCGGCGTTGAATGAGAGGTCGTCGCAATACAGGATGAAGCGCTCCGGCCTGCCCGCGACCAGCGCGATGATGTGCGGCAAATCGGCCAGCGCGAGTTTGCCGACCTCGATCAAACGCAATCCATCCGCTGCGTATTCGTTGAGCAGCGCCTTGACCAGCGAGGATTTGCCGGTGCCGCGCGAGCCGGTGAGCAGCACGTTGTTGGCTGGGCGGCCTTGCACGAACTGTTTGGTGTTCTGGGTGATAAGTTGTTTCTGTTTATCGACACCGAGCAGGTCGGCGAGGCCGATGCGATGCGGGTGCGACACGGCAACCAGCCTGCCTTGCTCCCAGCGGAAAGCATGAGCAGCATCCCAATCCGGAGCACTGCCTATCGCATGCCTGGGCAGTATGCGCTCCAGCTTTTCCATCAGCCGATCGGCTCGGTCGAGAAAGCGTTCGAGTTTATCCATAAAGCGGTTACCTGTTATCAAGGAAGCGCCGGGGCGGGCACTCCCTCAGGCCAGCCCGGTTACTTCTTGTGCTTCGCCAGCCATTCCTGGGCCAGCGCCTTCGCTTCCGCGATCTTTTCCGGCGGCATGTGGACTTCGACCACTCTCTGGTTATTTATGGCGGTCTCCTTGCCGGAAGCCGCCGCTATGCTGAACCACTTGTCCGCCTGCACCCAATCCTGGACGACTCCCTGCCCGTTTGCATACCTCAAGCCAAGATGTTCCTGTGCCTCCACATACCCCTGTTCGGCTGCCTTGCTCCACCATGCCCCCGCTTCCCGGTCATCCTGCGGGACACCCTTGCCCTGGCGGTACATCAACCCAAGGCTGAACTGTGCCTGCGCATTGCCCTGCTCCGCGAGCGGTTTGAGCTTTTCCAGCGCGACGGCGAAGTTGCCGTTGGCATAGGCATCGGTACCTTCCTTATAACTGGCAGCATCTTGCTGTGACTGATCGCCGCACCCTGCGGCCGCAAGAAGAACCGCAACCAGAATCGATTTGAAAATTACACTATTCTTACCGTTACCCATCATCATGCTCCTGACAAAAATAAAATTTAGCTGCGATAGCTGGCGTTGATCTTCACGTAATCGTAAGAGAAGTCGCAGGTCCACAAAGTGGCGTTCGCCGCACCCCGATCCAGCGCCACGCGGATCGTGATGTCGCTCTGCTGCATCACGCGCTGGCCGTCTTCCTCGCGGTAACTTGCAGCCCGCCCGCCCTTCTCGGCGACCAGCACTTCATCGAGATACAGTTTGAGTGCGGCGACATCCAGATCGTCTATGCCCGCATAACCGATTGCGGCGAGAATGCGGCCGAGGTTGGGATCGGAGGCGAAGAACGCGGTCTTGACCAGCGGCGAGTGGGCGATGGCATAGCCGATCTGTTTGCACTCGGTCTCGCTCTTGCCGCCCTCGATACGCACGGTGATGAATTTGGTTGCGCCTTCGCCGTCGCGTACGATGGCTTGCGCCAGATAAATCGCGACCTCGCTGATGGCTGATTGCAATGCCTTGCCGGCCTTGCTGTCGGTGTCTTTCACTTCTGGCAGGGCGGATTTTCCGGTGGCGATCAGCATCAGCGCGTCGTTGGTGGAAGTGTCGCCGTCCACGGTGATGCAGTTGAACGAGCGGTTGGCAGCCTCACCGACCATCGCCTGCAGCAACGGTTGCGCGATCGCCGCATCGGTGGCGATGTAGCCGAGCATGGTCGCCATGTTCGGGTGGATCATGCCGGAGCCCTTGGCGATCCCGGTGATGGTGATGGTCGCGCCGTCGATGGTCACTTGTCTGGAGATCGCCTTGGCGACGATGTCGGTGGTCATGATCGCCTGCGCGGCATCGAACCAGTTGTCCGCGCGCATGTTCGCGACTGCAGCAGGCAGACCCGCGGTGATCCTGGCCACAGGCAGCGGCTCCATGATGACACCGGTGGAGAACGGCAGTATCTGCGCCGCCTTGCAGCCCAGCAGTCCGGCCAATGCGGCACAGGTGATACGCGCATCCTGCATGCCCTGTTCGCCGGTCCCGGCATTGGCATTACCGGTGTTGACCAGCAGCGCGCGTATGCCCTCGGGCTTGGCCAGATGCTCGCGCGCGACGATCACCGGCGCGGCACAAAAACGATTTCTGGTGAATACCCCGGCAACCCGCGCGCCATCGCACAATTGCATCACCAGCAGATCCTTGCGATCGGGGCGCTTGATATTCGCTTCCGCGATGCCCAAAGAAACGCCCGCAACGGGCAACAGTTGTGCCGCAACGGGCGGGGTCAGATTAACCGGCATGAACGTGTCCTGATTCCAAGTATTGGGGGCCTGTAGCTGGCAGCCACGGTCTAGAAGCTAATAACGGCCGCGCGCACGATAGATATAGTTGCTCAGCTCCGCGGTTTCGCTGTTCACCCGCCGCACGATGCCATGCACATTGCGCACCACACCGCGCATCACTTTATACACTATCATCGGGTGGGAATTGATCAAGGACTCGAACTTGACCCGCTCCAGGCTCAACACCTTGGTGTCGCCGACCGCGTAAAGTGTCGCGCTGCTCTGCGCGCCGCCCACGAAGTTGATGATCCCCGCCAGATCGCCGGGCTTGAGGATGTGTATCGTGGATTCCTCTGGACCGCTCTTGAACTTTACCTCGATATCGCCATGCGCAAGGATGTACAGATTGTCCGGTTGTTCGTCCCCTTGCTTGACGATCGCCGTGCCTGACTTATAGTCCCGAACTTCGAACAGGCTGGCCAGGATCTCCACTTCGGCATCGCTCAATTCTTCGGTGATCGTCGAGGTTTGCAGCGTATCAATGATCAAAGACATCACATTCTCCTTTATCACACACTCAATTTGCCATGGCACTGCTTGTATTTCTTGCCCGATCCGCACGGACACGGGTCATTGCGGCCCACCTTCTGCGCGTCGCGCACAAACGGCTTATGAACCTCATCAGTTGATTGGGCATCGGTTGACCGGGAATCCGCCGACTGTGCCAGCGCCTCGTCATAGTCGGAGTGATGATACTGCACATTTTCCGGCGCAGGAGGAGCCTCTGCCAACTCGACATCCTGCTCGCTGCGCACTTGCACGGTCATCAACACCTGCGTCACTTCGCGCTTGATCGCATCCAGCATCATGGCGAACAGCTCGAAAGCCTCGCGCTTGTACTCCTGCTTGGGGTTCTTCTGCGCATAGCCGCGCAGATGGATGCCCTGGCGCAGATGGTCCAGCGCGGCCAGATGCTCGCGCCAATGCACGTCCAGACTTTGCAGCATGATCGCGCGCTCGTAATGGTGCATGGCTTCCGCACCGACCACTTCGACCTTCGCCTGGTATTGCTGACCAGCCTGCTCCCTGATGCGCGAGCGCAAACCCTCCTCGTTCAACTGCTTGTCCTCTTCCAGCCATTGCACCAGCGGCAATTCCAAGCGGAACTCGGCGGCCAGCAGCTTTTCCAGCGCGGGCACATCCCATTGCTCCTCCATGGCGTGCGGGGCAATGTATAGACTGACGGTGTCTTCCAGCACTCCTTCCCGCATCGCCTGGATGGTTTCGGATATATCCACGCTTTCCAGCAACTCGCTGCGCTGCTGATAGATCACCTTGCGCTGGTCATTGGCGACATCGTCGTACTCAAGGATCTGCTTGCGCATATCGAAATTGCGCGCCTCGACTTTGCGCTGCGCATTCTCGATGGCGCGGGTCACCCAGCTGTGCTCGATCGCCTCGCCTTCCGGCAACTTGAATCTGTTCATGATCGCCGCGACCCGGTCCGAGGCAAAGATACGCAACAGCGGGTCTTCCAGCGACAGGTAGAAGCGGCTGGAGCCGGGGTCGCCCTGGCGTCCGGAACGTCCTCGCAACTGGTTATCCACCCGGCGCGATTCGTGGCGTTCGGTTCCGATGATATGCAGGCCGCCGCTGTCCAATACCTGCTGGTGCAGTTGTTGCCATTCGTCTTTCAACTCGGCGATGCGCTGCTGTTTGGCTGCCTCATCCATGCCCGCATCCGCACTTACCAGTTCGATCTGCTTCTCGACATTGCCGCCGAGCACGATGTCGGTGCCGCGGCCCGCCATATTGGTGGCGATGGTCACCATCCTCGGCCGTCCCGCCTGTGCGATGATTTCCGCTTCGCGTGCATGTTGCTTGGCATTCAGCACCTGATGCGGCAACTTGTCCCGCTCCAGATATTGCGCCAGCAATTCGGAATTCTCGATCGAGGTCGTCCCCACCAGCACCGGCTGGCCGCGCTGATAGCAGTCCTTGATGTCCTCGATCGCGGCGCGATATTTCTCCTTGGCGGTGAGATATACCTTGTCCATCATATCCTTGCGGATGGTCGGGCGATGCGGCGGGATGATCACGGTTTCCAGGCTGTATATCTGCTGGAACTCGTATGCCTCGGTATCGGCGGTGCCGGTCATGCCCGCCAGTTTGTTATAGATACGGAAATAATTCTGGAAAGTGATCGATGCCAGCGTCTGGTTTTCCTTCTGGATATCCACGCCTTCTTTCGCTTCCACCGCCTGATGCAACCCGTCCGACCAGCGCCGCCCGGACATCAGGCGACCGGTGAATTCATCCACGATCACCACTTCGCCGTCCTGCACGACATAATGCTGGTCACGCAGATACAAATTGTGTGCGCGCAATGCGGCATACAAATGATGTATCAGGGTGATGTTCGCGGGATCGTACAGGCTGCCGCCAGCCGGCAGCAACCCCGCCTGGGTGAGCATGATTTCGGCATGTTCATGGCCGGATTCGGTCAGCAGGATCTGATGGTTCTTCTCATCCACGCTGAAATCGCCCGGGCCTTCATCCTCGGCTTCCCCGGCCTTGCGCACCAGCTGCGGCACCAGCTTGTCGATGCGCACATAAACATCCACATTATCTTCGGCTTGCCCGGAAATGATCAGCGGGGTTCTTGCCTCGTCGATCAGGATCGAGTCCACCTCGTCCACGATGGCGTAGTTGAGCGGCCTCTGGAAGCGCTCGCCAACCTGGGTTGCCATGATGTCACGCAGGTAATCGAAACCGAATTCGTTGTTGGTGCCGTAAGTGATATCGGCGGCATAGGCAGCCTGTTTGTCGCCTGACGGCATCTGCGACAGGATCACTCCCACCGACAAGCCGAGAAAGCGATACAGCTTGCCCATCCACTCTGCATCGCGACTGGCTAGGTAATCGTTCACGGTAACGACATGCACGCCCTTGCCGGAGATCGCATTCAGGTAGGCCGGCAAGGTTGCCGCCAGTGTCTTGCCTTCGCCGGTGCGCATTTCGGCGATCTTGCCATAATGCAGTACCATCCCGCCGATCAACTGTTCATCGTAATGCCGCATCCCCAATACCCGGGAACTAGACTCGCGCACCACCGCAAATGCCTCCGGCAGCAGCGCATCCAAAGATTCGCCTTGCGCAAAACGCTGCCTGAGGCTGTCGGTCTTGCCGCGTAATTCAGCATCGCTCAATTTGGCGATACCGGCTTCCAGCTTATTGATTGATTGGATGGTAGCGCGATATTCCTTGAGCAGGCGATCGTTGCGGCTACCGAAGATACTTTTCAGCAAACTGGAAATCATGTTTTATTTTTCTCAATTACAAATAATAAAGGGTGAGGCGATCAACACCCCACCCTCACCTATATCCATCAATATTAACTGGCGGCTTTTTGCAGGAAACGCACGGGATTCTGGGCGATACCCTGGTAGCGGACTTCAAAGTGCAAGTGGTTACCGGTAGACCGCCCGGTACTTCCCACCTCGGCAATCTTCTCACCGCGCCGCACCACTTGCCCGACCTTCACCAGCAATTTCGAAGCATGCGCATAGCGCGTGATGATGTCATTGCCATGATCGATTTCGACCATATTACCATACTGGGGATGGTTGGCCGCAAACGCCACCACCCCGCCTGCCGAGGCATGGATCGGCGTTCCCTCATCCACCATGAAATCCACCCCCTCGTGCATGGCGTTTGCACCGGTGAACGGGTCTATGCGCCAGCCAAAATTCGAGGAATACCAGCCCACGGTGACAGGCGGGATAGAGGGCAGCAATTTGCGGCTCAATTGATTCTGCAACAGCATGGTTTCAAGGGCCATCAGCTTGTCGCTGCGGTCGTTGACCACCTGCGTCAATCTGCTCAATTGCTGATCCAGGGTGTTCACAGACATTTCCTGGGTCGGCAAAATCACCAGAGGTCCGCCTTGCGCGGGGAGCTGGTCGAACTGGAATTCACCCGGCTTCATCCCGGTCAGTTTGGCCAGGCGCACCCCGAGCGCGTCCAGACGCTGCACCCGCGACTGCATCTGTCCGATGCGGTTCGCCATGGTGTCCAGGCTGCTGAACAGATTGGATTGCTGCTTTTGACGCTCGTCGATATAGGCCTTGGATAACAAAGTGCGCATTCCCTCGCCCAACCCCTCAGGCGCAAAACGCACCAGCGAGTATTGCAGGGCAAATGCCGCCCCCAGCATCAACCCGAACAGCATCAGCATCAAAAACAGCATCTGCCTTCCTCCCAGTGTAATGCTGCGAGTCTTTGCCAAGCGATTGGAAACTAGAATAATATTCATGTCTTCCCCTTCCCGTGTAAACCCAACTTTGCGATGAAGCGACTTAAATCACTGTTAAGCAGTACCCAGGAACTGCGCCCGCTACTGACCAAAGCGCAAGCCCTGTCAGCCTTGCAAAGCCACCTCGTCGGTGTTGCGCCGCCCCATCTGGTGGAATCCGCCCAGGTGCTGGGCCTGCAACTGGGCACGCTCAGCATCGCCGTGGCCAATGCCGCCATTGCTGCCAAATTGCGTCAGCTTGCGCCCGAATTGGTCGTCAAGTTGCAAAACAGGGGGTGCGAGGTTAGCGGAATCCGGATAAAGGTGCAAGTTTCCTTCGATCGCGGCAGACCCCAACCTGCCCCCCGTAAACTCAGTAAAACCGCCCAAAGCGCACTGAACGGGCTCAGCCTGAGTCTCGACGAATCGCCGCTCAAAACCGCGCTGGAAAGAATGTCCCGAAACAAGGGTTAGCAGCCTGTCCGGCTTGAAGGAGATCGGCTGCTAGAGCAGGATTCGCCAGCCAGCCAGCACATAGCGCTCCAGCACAAACAGCAGCGCGAAGACCAACAGCAGAAATACGGTGAAGCGCAGCGTCTGCCAGGCGAATTTGAGATAACGGCGATCACGGGTGAAGAAATACATCCCGCCGCTCAACACCAGCAGCAAAGCGACCAAGAATATCAACAGGCGCAGGATTAGCATAGGTTGGATCCCCGTTATCGGTCAACTTGCCCTCGAGCGCGGCAATTTTCGCCCGTGCTACTTGAGTATCTGGAACAGATTACTGAAATCGTCGGTCCAGATTTTCATGCCACTGATCGGCTCGATGGCGACGCGCTTCTTCACCACTTGCGGGTCGGTCAGGAAATCCCGGTTGCGGGTGACGATCACCCAATCGCTATGCGAGGAATAGGGGTTGTCGTCCGAACGGTCGGCGATCATCACCGCCTCGTAGCCGGCATCGTCAGCCAGTTGCCTGATCACCGGTGCAAGACTCAGATAGCGGCTGGTGACGTGGAAGGCCACCGCACCGTCAGGCTTGATATGCCTCAGATACACCGCCAGCGCCTCGCGCGTGACCAGATGGACCGGGACGGCATCGCCGGAAAAAGCGTCTACGGCCAGCACGTCGAATTGCTGCGGGCGCTCGCGTTCCAGCACCAGGCGTGCATCACCGAGCGCGATCTGGATCTGCGCGGGACTTTCGTTCAGGTAGTAGAAATAGTTGCTGGCGATGTCGATCACTTTGGGATTGATCTCGTAGAACTTGAACAGATCGCCCTGTTTGCCATAGCCGGCTATCGTGCCCACGCCCATACCTACTCCGCCGATGCGCTGCGGACCCTGATGAAAATGTTCCAGCGCCATCCCGATGCCCGAACTCTCGGTGTAGTAGCTGGTGGTGATGCGGCGGTACGGGGGCGAGATATATTGCTTGCCGTGCACGATGGTGCCATGCATCAGGATGCGGTTGGTTTGCGGGTCATCGCTGTTGCCGCCCAGTTGCTTGACGCTCAGCCGGCCGTAAAAATTGCGCACCGAATGGATCGTGCCGCCCTCTTTCAGCAGCCAGTTGTAGTCATACGCGTAATAGACCACTGCGACCAGACTCGCCAGTGCCAGCAGCGGTGCCACGGCGAAAATCGGCCGTTGCCCGAAGTTGGCGAGATGATGCCAGGTCAGCACCAGCGCCAGCAGCGCCAGCGCGGCCAGTCCCAGCGGCAATTCCCAGTAGGCGCTGAAAAGTTTGGGGGCGACGAGGCCGACGAACATGCCGCCGACGGCGCCGCCCAGCGAGATTATCAAATAGAAACGAGTCAAGTAACGCGGCGCGGGTTTGCCCGCGGCCAGTTCGCCATGACAGAACATGCACACCAGGAACAGTCCGGCGCAATACAGCGGGATCGCTATATTGATCTCCAGAAAACCATATTTTGCGGTGATACCCCACGCCATCAGGCAGATGAGGATGAGCGTCGGCAGCAGCCAGAATTTGCGCACGTAGAAACCCCGCCCGCCGCGGCCCTCGAAGCACAGCACGAACGAAATCAAATAAAGCGTCAACGGCAGCACCCACATGAACGGGATCGATGCCACGTTCTGCGTGATGTGGTTGGTCACCGCCAGCAGCATCATCGATGCGAGTGCGGCGGGCATGAACCAGAGCACATAGTCCTTTGCCTGGGGGGCGGCGCCGGAACTGGTCTGTGTAAGTGCCTGTTGGTCCGCTAGCGCTTCGAACAACGGCTTGGGCACATCAGCCGGGTCGGCGGCATCCGTCAGGCGCCGTGCGCGCCACGCGCTGCCGGCACAGAGCAGCGCAAACAGCGCATATCCCGCGCTCCAGCCGAGGGCCTGGGTATGTGTCGAGACCCACATCTCGATGGCGAAAGGATAGGCGAGCAGCCCCAGGATAGCGCCCAGGTTGGACAGCGCGAAAAAACGGTAAACGCGGTGGGCGGTCCTGGGGTCGGCATGTTCGCGGGCGAACCACGACTGGATCAATGGCGCAGTGGTGGACAGCATGAAGTACGGCAGACCTATGGTGAGCAGCAACAGGCCCAGGATCCGCCACAGCGGGTCTTCATTTCCGGCCGGTTTCCAGCCTGCGGCGGCGACGATAGGCAGCGCGGCGAGGCTCGCCAGCAACAGCACGATATGGATCGTGCTTTGCGTCCTGTGCTTGAACAGCCGGTTGGACAGGTCCGAATAGGCGTAACCACCCAGCAGCGCCAATTGGAAAAATACCAGGCAGGTGGTCCATACCGCTGCGCTGCCGCCGAACCAGGGCAGGATCTGCTTGGCGATGATGGGTTGCACCAGAAACAGCAGAAAGCTGGAAACGAGGATCGTGGCGGCGTAAAGGATCATGGTATGTGGGGAATTCGAATGGACAAATATGGCTTCAGGGAACAAACAACCGGCGCGGCGACCGGGATTTGAGCACGGCGGAAATGCAGAATTGGCACACGGGATCGCGTCTTCATGTCCGGGTCAGGCCGGCTGCAATTGCAGCCGCAGGAATGCAGGAGCCTCTTCGATGCTGTCGAATGTGACGAACTCCCAAGCCTGCTCGTCTGCCAGCAACGCGCGCAGCAGGGCGTTATTCAGCGCATGACCGGATTTGTAGCCGGAGAAAGCGCCGATCACCGGATATCCCAACAAGTAGAGATCACCGATCGCGTCGAGCACCTTGTGCTTGACGAACTCATCCTCGAAGCGCAATCCGTCGGCGTTCAGCACCCGGTAATCGTCCATCACGATGGCATTGTCCAGGCTGCCGCCAAGGGCCAAACCCTGTGCGCGCATATTTTCCACGTCATGCATAAACCCGAACGTTCGCGCACGGCTGATGTCGTGAACATAGGAATGCTCGCCGAGATCAACAGTGACATGCTGTTTGGTATTGGCGAACACCGGATGGGCGAAATCGATGGTAAAGGTCAATTTGTAGCCGTGATAGGGTTCAAAACGCACCCATTTGTCGCCATGCTTCACCTCCACGGTCTTCTTGATGCGGATGAATTTCTTGGCGGCGGATTGCTCGACGATCCCGGCCGATTGCAGCAGGAACACGAACGTGCCGGCGCTGCCGTCCATGATAGGAGTCTCCGGGCTGTCCAGATCGACGTAAATGTTGTCCACTCCCAAACCGGCCAGTGCCGACATCAGGTGCTCGATGGTTGCGACCCGCACGCCGTTCTGTTCCATGCAGGTGGACAAACGTGTGTCATGTACCAGATCGGCCTGCGCGCGGATCTGCGCGACCGGCTTTACATCCACCCGGCGAAACACGATGCCGGTATTGACCGGTGCAGGACGCAAGCCGAGCATGACCTTCTCGCCGCTATGCAGGCCGACCCCCGTCACGCTTACGGCATTTTTTAAAGTGCGTTGTTTGACCATCGCTGCCTTGATCACAGAAATCATTATTGTAATTTTACCACAGCCTTATGCAGGATCGAGGAGCGAGGGCTGAGGAAAACCCAACCCCTCCCACGGCCCCTCGCTACGCTCTCCCCTTGTCAGGGGAGAACTGCTCTGCTCTCCCCCTGACAAGGGGGAACTGGAGGGGGTTGCCTTTCCTCAATCCTCAATCCTGCTTTTCTAATCTGCCTGTTTGCGCAGGAATGACGGAATATCCAGCATGTCCATGCCGGACTTCTCCATCGCATCGACCGCTGCCCGGCGTCCGCTACGAATGAAGGCGGGTGTATCCAGCTCCGGATAATTCACGCCGGCATTGGCGACCGGTTCATCATGGGTGCCGGTTCTTTGGTAGTCCTGGTTCTGATAGACGATCTCGGGTTTGGCTTGCTTGCGTGCCAGCGGAGCACCCAGACCTGTCGCCACCACGGTCACGCGCAATTCGTCGCCCATATTTTCATCAAACACCGAGCCGACGATCACGGTCGCTTCTTCTGCGGCAAACTGGACCGATTCCATCACATCATCGATCTCTTTCAGCTTCAACTGGCAAGAGGAAGTGATGTTCACCAGCACGCCGCGCGCACCGGTCATATCCATATCTTCCAGCAACGGGCTGGCGATCGCGCGCTCCGCCGCGACGCGGGCACGATCCGGCCCCGATGCGACCGCCGATCCCATCATCGCCATGCCGTTCTCCGACATCACGGTGCGCACGTCGGCAAAGTCCACGTTGATCAAACCGGGCACATTGATCACCTCGGCGATGCCTGCCACCGCTCCCTGCAACACGCCGTTGGCCGCCTTGAAGGCTTCCGGCACGGTTACATCGTTGCCCAGCACTTCCATCAGCTTGGAATTCGGCACGATGATCAGGGAGTCGACATACTCGTGCAACGCCTCGATACCGGCTTTGGCAAAACGCATCCGGTTGCCCTCATACGCGAATGGCTTGGTGACCACCGCCACGGTCAGGATGTCCATTTCCTTTGCGATCTGCGCGACGATGGGCGCGGCCCCCGTTCCGGTGCCGCCACCCATGCCTGCGGTGATGAACACCATATGCGCGCCGCTGATCATCTCCTTGATACGCTCGCGATCCTCTTCCGCAGCCGCCTGGCCCACCGACGGCTTGGCTCCCGCACCCAGACCCTTGGTGATCGTTGCCCCGATCTGCAACTGGGTGCGCGCCTTGCTGCGCTTGAGCGCTTGCGCATCGGTGTTGATGACGATGAACTCGACCCCCTGCACACCCTGCTCGATCATGTGATCCACGGCATTGCCGCCGCAACCACCCACACCGATCACCTTGATCACCGCATCCTGAGTTTGTGATTCCATTATTTCAAACATCGCCATCTCCTTTTCGTAATTGCAAAATCAACCCTTGAACCAACTTTAATAAAACCCGCTAAAAATTCCCCTGAAACCAGTTTTTCATTCTTGCCAGCACATCGCCAAACGAGTTCGATTGCATGCGTGTCTGCTCCTCGCGGCGGTGGTGCTCCAGGCCGTACAGCAGCAATCCGACCCCCGTTGCCATGCGCGGGGTTTTCACCACATCGGACAAGCCGCCCACATATTTCGGGACGCCCAGCCGTACCGGCAGATGGAATATCTCCTCGCCCAGCTCGACCATGCCCTGCATGGCACTGCTGCCGCCGGTGATCACGATCCCCGACGACAACAGATCCTCGAAACCGCTGCGGCGCAGCTCCTGCTGCACCAGCGAATACAATTCCTCGACACGCGGCTCGATGACTTCGGCCAGGGTCTGGCGCGACAGCATGCGCGGACCGCGCTCGCCCACGCCGGGCACCTCGATCGCTCCTGCATCCGCCAGTTGGCGCAGTGCGCAGCCGTGCTTGATCTTGATGTCCTCGGCATCCTGTGTCGGGGTGCGCAACGCCATCGCGATGTCATTGGTGACCTGGTCGCCGGCGATCGGAATCACGGCGGTATGACGTATCGCACCGCCGGTGAACACCGCGATGTCGGTGGTGCCGCCGCCGATATCCACCAGGCACACGCCCAGTTCCTTTTCGTCTTCTTCAAGCACCGCCTTGCTCGAAGCCAGCGGCTGCAGGATCAGTTCGTTGACTTCCAGTCCGCAACGATGGATGCATTTCATGATGTTCTGTACCGCCGACACCGCACCGCTGACGATGTGCACCTCGACATCCAGGCGCATCCCGCTCATGCCCAGCGGCTTCTTGATGCCATCCTGGCCGTCTATGCTGAACTCCTGCTCGAGGATGTGCAGGATCTGCTGGTCGCCGGGCAGACTGATCGAACTGGCGGTTTCGACCACTCTTTCGATATCTGCGGGCGCAACTTCCTTTTCCTTGATCTTCACCATGCCGCGCGAATTGATGCTGCGGATATGGCTGCCGGCGATGCCGGTGTAGACCTCGTGGATCTTGCAGTCCGCCATCAATTCGGCCTCCTCCAGCGCGCGCTGGATCGAGCCCACCGTTGCCTCGATATTGACCACCATGCCTTTTTTCATGCCGGATGATTCGTGCATGCCCATGCCGATCACCTCAAGCATGCCGTCCGGCTTGACTTCGCCGACGATGACCACGATCTTGGATGTGCCGATGTCCAGTCCGACCACCAGATTTTTTGCTTCCCTGTTTCTACTCATCGTTCATTCTCCGTGCCAGAGGACAGGGGGCGGAGGACGGCAAACAGAAATCCTGTCCCGATCCGGCCTTCAACACCTATCCTCAAAATCTTCAACTCCAGCCCTCTATCCTCTTACGGCAAAGCCGTTGCGGTAACGCAAATCCACGTACACCGCACCGTTGCCTCCCGACTTAGTTATCCTGTCTTCTGTGTACGGGTACACCGCTACGAACCTCGCCAAACGCTGCTGCATATCCTCGCGCCCCAGCTTGAGCACCATGCCGTTGCTCAAGCGCATTTCCCATGCATGGCGTGGCGACAAGTCCAATTTTTCCGCGTGCATATCCAGTGCGGAAAGTTGCCGGTTGAATTCCGCAAAATGCTGCGCCACTTCGCCTGAGGTTCCTTCCGGTCCGATGAAACCAGGCAACTCCTGCCCGCTATCCGCGACAAAAACTTCACCCTGAATATTCACCAGCCTGTTGCCGTTCCAGCGCGCCAATGCCTGATGCTCCTCCAGCACCACCGCCAGGCGGTCCGGAAATTCGCGGCGGATATTGACGCTGCGCACCCACGGCAGTTGCTCCAGCGACCGCCTTAATCGCCCGATATCTACGGTAACCAGGTTGCCCTGCGCCTCCGAGCGCAACACCTGCAGCACCTGTTCCGTGTCAACCCGTTGCGGCGTAACATTCAAGCGTGCGCTACGCAACGGGAATACCCCCGGCAGATGCAACGCGTAATCTGCCGCGCCATACAGCACCGCGATCGCGCTGAAGGCCAGCATCGTATTGGCGATGTTGCGCAACAGGACGGCGTTATTCCACATGCGCCAACTCCAGGATGCGCAACACCAGTTGCTCGAAGCTCATCCCCGCCTGTCTTGCCGCCATCGGCACCAGGCTGTGATCGGTCATCCCGGGCGAGGTGTTCACCTCGAGCAGATAGCATCTGCCAGCCTCATCCATCAGGAAGTCGACACGCCCCCAACCCTGTCCGCCGATCAGCGCGAAGGATCGCTTTGCCAGACGCTGCATTTCCGCTTCCTGCGCGACGCTCAACCCGCTCGGACACAGATAACGCGTGTCATCGCGCAGATATTTGGCCTCATAGTCATAGAACTCATTGGCCGGCTCGATCTTGATCACCGGCAACGCCTGCTCGCCAAGGATCGCAACGGTATATTCGCCGCCGCCGATATTGCTTTCGGCGAGTACCAGTTTGTCGTGGCTCAGCGCATTGCGAAAAGCAGCCGGTAACTCGCTCAATTCTTTTACCTTGCTGATACCGACGCTGGAGCCTTCGTTGGCGGGCTTGACGAACAGCGGCAAGCCCAATTGCTTGACGACGGCCTGCCAATCACTTTGCTGATCGAGCAAGGCGTAATCCGGTACCGGCAACCCGCTCGCTTGCCACACCAACTTGGTGCGCCACTTGTCCATGCCGAGCGCGGAGGCCAGCACTCCGCTTCCGGTATACGGGATGCCCAGCAATTCCAGCGCCCCCTGCACCGTACCGTCTTCGCCAAATCGCCCATGCAGCGCGATGAAAACGCGATCGAAGCCATCATCCACGAGCGCCTGCAGATTCTGTACCGCAGGGTCGAACGGATAGGCGTCCACACCGCTACGCTGCAATGCCGCCAATACTGCCGCGCCGCTCTTCAGCGAAACATCGCGCTCCGCGGAACGTCCGCCGAACAACACCGCGACTTTGCCGAAAGTGGCAGGATCGGGGTGCGGGGCTGCGCGAAGACCGCCCGCAGGGCGAGTGTCTGGCGGCGTACCCGTTTCGGGTGATCGGGGATTGAGGCTCGGGTTCATAATTTTCTTTCACCGACAATGCGTACTTCCGGATGCAAACTAATGCCTGTTTTTTGCTGCACCGCAGCCTGCACTTCGTTGATCAAATCTTCAATATCAGCCGCTGTCGCATTGCCGGTATTCACGATGAAATTGGCATGTTTTTCGGACACCCGCGCACCGCCGATCTGCCTGCCCTTCAACCCGCTTTGCTCGATCAAACGTGCCGCATGGTCGCCGGGCGGATTGCGAAACACCGAACCGGCATTCGGCAGATGCAACGGCTGGCCGGCGATGCGCTTGCCCAACAACGCCTTGATCTCCTGGCGCGCGGTCTGGCCATCACCTTGCGCAAAAGTCAGCCATGCGGCGAGGAAGAATTCATCCTGGTGAAAGGTGAAAGGTGAAAGGTGAAACAAATCCCGCTCTTCACGTTTCACGTTTCCCGTTTCACGTTTCACCACATGCCGATAACCGATCTGATAATCCTCAGGCGTGCGCACCTGCACTTCGCCCTGCCGGTTCACAGTCATCACCCTCAGCACCTTTTGCCATGTCTCGCTGCCGTAGCAACCGGCATTCATCGCCAGCATTCCGCCCAGCGTGCCGGGAATGCCGGCGAAAAATGCCGCGCCGTCCAAATCATGCAACGCCGCGAAGCGCGCCAGCTTGGCGCCCGGCACGCCGGCTTCGGCATACACGCTGCCGTCTATCTCGATGTGCATCCCGCTCAACGCACTGTGCAGCAACAGAACCGTGCCGCGCAGGCCGCCATCGCGCACCAGCAGATTGCTGCCCAGGCCCACCGCATACAGTGGCTCGTCGGCCGGCAAGTTGCGCAAGAACAGCAGCAGATCATCCAGGTCGGCCGGCTGATACATGCGCTCGGCCACCCCCCCGGCGCGCCAGCTGGTGTGCTTGCGCATATCGACTCGCTCGCGCAACAAGCCACGCATCGATGATCCGGCTAAATGTCTCGACTCGGTCATGTTCATGACTCACCCAAATGCTGCGCCTGCATGGCAGGCATTTTCCCGGTAACATCAGCATCGCCTATCCCCTGCAATCTGTTCGGTAGCGTGCCTATCGTTCCCGCTCCCATCGTGACGACCACATCACCATCGCGCGCCATCTGCATGATCGCCTGCGGCATCTGCTGTATATCCTCGACAAACACAACTTCACTCTGCCCTGACACGCGCAAAGCATGCATCAGCGCGCGGCCATCCGCCGCGACGATGGGTGGCTCGCCTGCGGCATATATTTCTGTCAATACCAGCGCGTCTACGCTGCACAGCACTTTTACAAAATCCTCGAACAAGTCACGTGTGCGCGTGTAACGATGCGGCTGAAAGGCCAACACCAGGCGCCGGCCGGGGAACGCGCCGCGCACCGCCGCCAGCGTCGCGGTCATTTCCGCCGGATGGTGTCCGTAATCGTCGATCAGCGTGAAACTGCCGCCATCGGGCAGGGCGACTTCACCATAGTTCTGGAAGCGTCTACCCACCCCCTCGAATTCTGCCAGCGCGGCAATGATCGCGTCGTTCGCCACGCCCACTTCCAGGGCAACCGCGATTGCAGCCAGCGCGTTCAGCACGTTGTGCATCCCGGCCAGGTTGAGCGTGATGTCCATATCCTTGGGCGAACCATCCTGCCTGCATTGCGCGGTAAAACGCATCTGTCCGCCCTGATGGCGCACGTTCACGGCGCGGATTTGCGCGCCCTCGCTGAAGCCGTAAGTCGTCACCGGCTTGCTGATGCGCGGCAGGATCTCGCGCACGTTGGCATCATCCACACACAGGATCGCCCTGCCGTAGAACGGCAGATGTTCGACGAAATCCACGAACGCCTGCTTGAGCCGCGCAAAATCGTGCCCATAGGTTTCCATATGGTCCGCATCGATGTTGGTGATCACCGCGAGTATCGGTTGCAGGTACAGGAACGAGGCGTCCGACTCGTCGGCCTCGACCACGATGAACTCGCCCGTGCCCAGCTTGGCATTGGTTCCGCTGCTGTTGAGTTTGCCGCCGATGACAAAAGTCGGATCGAAGCCGCCCTTGGCCAGCACACTGGCGGTCAAGGAAGTCGTGGTGGTCTTGCCGTGGGTTCCCGCCACCGCGATGCCCTGGCGCAGGCGCATCAGTTCAGCCAGCATCATCGCGCGCGGCACCACCGGAATACGGCGCGCATGCGCCGCCAATACTTCGGCGTTATCTGCTCCGACAGCGGTGGAAACCACTACCGCATCGGCATCGGTCAGATTCTGCCCGGCATGGCCGAGATACACGGTCGCACCGAGTTTCTTGAGACGCTTGGTCGCGACGTTCACACTGACATCGGATCCGCTCACCTGAAAACCGAGATTCAGCAGCACTTCGGCGATGCCGTTCATCCCGGAGCCGCCGATGCCGACAAAATGGATGTGCTTGACTTTGTGTTTCACGATACAACCCTATTTATGTGTTTGGCTGCGGCATAACCTGAAGGTAAGCCTGCGCCGCAACAAGTCGCTTCGCGCCGTGTTGTCATGATTCCGCCAGTGCCCCGCAAACTTCGGAGACTTTTTGCGCCGCACCTGCCTTGGCCAGGCTGCGCGCCTGCCTGGCCATAGCCAACAATTTGTCACGGCCATTCCCGGAAGCCGCTTGGCCATCATCCATCAGGTCGCGCAGCAGTTGCGCCAGCTTTTCCGCGCTCAACTCGCTCTGCGGCAGCATTAGTGCAGCACCGTGTACGCTTAAAAAGCGCGCGTTACAGGTTTGGTGATCATCGACCGCGAACGGGAACGGGATCAATATGCTCGCCACTCCTGCTGCGGCAAGTTCCGCGATCGTCAACGCACCGGCACGGCAGATCACCAAATCGGCGTTGCCATAGTGCCTGGCCATTTCGTCTATGAACGGCTTGATGTCGGCCTGCACCCCGGCCAGCCGATACGACTGCCGCACCGCTTCCAGATGCTGCTTTCCGGTTTGATGAACCACCTTCGGCCGAAGGTCACCGGGCAGCAACGCGAGTGCCAGCGGAACGGTTTCATTGATCGCTTGTGCACCCAGGCTGCCGCCCACCACCAGCACATTCAACCTTCCGTTGCGCGCGGTATAGCGCTGCCCGGGATCGGGCAATGCTGCGATATCACCGCGTACCGGATTGCCGCACCAGATCGCATGTGGCAGCACATCCGGAAATCCGCTCAACACCTTTTGCGCGAAGCGCGCCAACACCCTGTTGCTCAATCCGGCTATCGAGTTTTGCTCGTGTATCACCAGCGGGCGGCGCAGCAGCGCCGCCATTATCCCGCCCGGGAAAGTGATATAACCGCCCATACCCAGCACCACATCGGGACGATGGCGAAGTATCGCGGCAGCACTCTGCCACAGCGCAACCATCAGGTTGAAGGGCAGCAGCAGTTTGCGCATCAGGCCCTTGCCACGCAGCCCGGAAAACCGCACCCACGCCATGTCGAAGTTGTGCCTGGGTACCAGCTCTGCTTCCATGCTGTGCGGTGCGCCCAGCCAGGTCACGCGCCAGCCCCGGCTACGCAGGATGTCGGCGACAGCCAGGGCCGGGAAGATATGCCCGCCTGTGCCGCCTGCCATGATCAGGATCGAGCGGTTCATACCGGAAGTCCCCGCGTGATTCTTCTGTTTTGGTTCCGGCATAACATTCGCTACGCGAATGTGAGCCTCCACCGAAACCGTCGAACTTCCGGAAGTTGTGCACCGCTCACCAATTTTGGGATGATTAACATTCATACTGGCAAGCCTCGTGCTATGCGACGGTTTTCATAATCCACGCGCAGCAGTATCGCGGCGGCAATGCAATTCACCACCATGCCACTGCCGCCAAAGCTCAGGAACGGCAAGGTCAAACCTTTGGTCGGCAACACGCCCATGTTCACGCCGATATTGATCATCGCCTGCACGCCGATCCACACGCCGACACCCTGCGCGACCAGCGCTGAAAAATTGCGTTCCAGGAACGCCGCATGGCGGCCGATCTGAAACGCACGCACCACCAGCAGCGCAAACAACATGATCACCGCGGTCACGCCGGCCAATCCCAATTCTTCGGCGATCACCGCCATCAGGAAGTCGGTATGGGCTTCCGGCAGGTAGAACAGTTTTTCCACACTGCCGCCCAAGCCCACGCCGAGCCATTCGCCGCGCCCGAATGCGATCAGCGCGTGGCTTAATTGATAACCCTTGCCGTAGGGATCGGCCCAGGGATCCATGAAGCCGGTGACACGCTGCATCCGGTAGGGCGCATAAATCGTCAGCGCTGCAAACAGCAGCGGCAGGGATATGATCAGGCCGGCGAATACCTTAAGGTTGAAGCCGCCCAGCCACAGCGTGGCCAACGCGATGGCGCAAATCACCACCAATGCACCCATATCCGGCTCAAGCAACAACAGGACGCCGATCAACACCATCACCGCCAGCATCGGCACGAAGGCCCTGATGAACAGATGCTTGATCTTGCCCTTGCGCACCGTGTAATCGGCTGCATACAACACCGCGAACAGTTTCATCAATTCGGATGGTTGCAGATTGACGACAAGCAGCGGCAGCCAGCGGCGGCTGTGATTCACTTCGCGCCCGATTCCCGGGATCAGCACCAATGCCAGCAATGCCACCCCGAACAGAAACAGGTAGGGCGCGTAGCTCTGCCAGATCTGCACCGGCACCTGAAACGCGAACAGCCCGACGGCCAATCCCACCGCGATGAACACGCCATGGCGGAGCAAATAGTAGGCCGGTTGATTACCGGTATATTTGTTGGCCTCCGCGGTGGCGATCGAGGAGGAATACACCATCACCAGGCCGAGGATAAGCAGACTTATCAGCACCCAGATCAGCAATTCGTCGAACTGCGCCTGGAGCGGAGGGGTGCGTGTCTTGACTGCGAAAGGGTGGGGGTGAAACCCCCGGGCATCCGCTGATGGCGGCAATTCCGCAGCGTGCCGTTTCGACAGCAGGTTGCCCAACTTTGCCTTGTTTGGTGCACGGGCTAGTGAGACCACGATGTCTCCTGCGCCAGTCCGTTCACGGCCTCGACGAACACCTCGGCGCGATGCTCGTAATTGCGGAACATATCGAAACTGGCACATGCCGGTGACAGCAGCACGGCATCGCCCCCCTGCGCCAGCCGTGTCGCCAGCCGCACGGCATCAGTCATATCCTCGGCGCGCAGCACGTCCACGCCGCAGCCATTCAGGGCCATTGCGATCAGCGGCGCATCCCTTCCGATCAATACCACGGCGCGCGCGTGTTGCGCCACGACCGGATTAAGCGGCGTGAAGTCCTGCCCCTTGCCTTCGCCGCCCGCGATCAACACCGCCTTGCAACCCAATCCCTGCAGCGCGGCAATGGTCGCGCCGACATTGGTACCTTTGGAATCGTCGTAGTAAGCGATTCCGTCGATCTGTGCCACATGCTCCACGCGATGCGGCAATCCCTTGAAGCTGCGCAATGCATCGAGCAGAGTGTGCATCGGGAAATCTATCGCGCGACTCAGCGCCAAAGCGGCCAGCGCGTTCGCCACGTTATGCATTCCGGCCACCTGCAACTCGCTGGCCTTGATCAATCGCCGCTTGCCTTGCATCAGCCAGATTTCGTCCTCGGCGCGCCCTATCCCGAAATCACTTCCGGTTTCGGGCAAACCCAGGCCGAACGTGATGGTCTTGCAATGCTTGCGCGCCATGCTCATGCTGCGCTCATCATCGCGGTTCAGCACTTGCACACCGCAACCGGAAAAGATCCGCGCCTTTGCGGCGCTGTATTCATCCATATCCGCATAGCGATCGAGGTGATCCTCGCAGATGTTCAGCACCGTCGCGGCATCGGCATTCAGACTTGAGGTGGTTTCCAACTGGAAGCTGGACAGCTCCAACACCCACACTTCGGGCTGGTTGACGCCGCGCTCCAGCACCACATCCAGCACCGCGGGAGAGATGTTGCCGGCAGCCACCGCATCCTTACCTGCCGCCTTGCACAGATGTTCGACCATGCTGGTGACGGTGGTCTTGCCGTTCGCTCCGGTGATCGCAAGGATGTGCGGACGGTTGTCCTTCGGCAACGATTGCGCGAACAATTCGATGTCGCCCACCACCGCGACGCCGCGCGCAACGGCCCTTGCCACGGCCGGATCACGCAACGGCACCCCGGGACTGATTGCGATCAGCTCGATGCCGTCAAACAGCGCATCGTTGAAATTCCCGCAATATATCTGCCCCGGCGCGACAAACTGTCCGACCTCGGCCAAACCCGGCGGCGCACTGCGACTGTCCGCCACCCGCAGGTGTGCGCTTTGCGCGCTGAGCCAGCGCACCATGGACAACCCGGTTTCACCGAGTCCGAGTACCAGCACCGATTTGCCTTTATGCTGTTTCATCGCAATTTGAGGGTCGCCAGACCCAGCAGAACCAGCAGGATAGTGATGATCCAGAATCTCACCACGACTTGGGTCTCTTTCCAGCCCTTCAGTTCGTAATGGTGATGCAGTGGTGCCATACGGAACACGCGCTTGCCGGTGAGCTTGAACGAGGCCACCTGGATCATCACCGACACCGCCTCGACCACGAACACGCCGCCCATGATGAACAGCACCAATTCCTGGCGCACGATCACCGCCACGGTACCGAGTGCCGCACCGAGCGCCAGCGCGCCGACATCACCCATGAATACCTCGGCGGGATAAGCGTTGAACCACAAAAATGCCAGGCCCGCACCGGCGATCGCGCCGCAGAACACCGCCAGCTCGCCGGCCCCGGGGATGTACGGGATGCCGAGATATTTCGAGAACACCGCATTGCCCGCCACATAGGCGAATATCGCCAGCGCGCCGCTCACCAGCACGGTGGGCATGATCGCCAGCCCGTCCAAACCGTCGGTCAGGTTCACTGCATTGCTGGTGCCGACGATGACCAGATAGGCCAGCGCGATGAACAGCAATGCCGACAGCGGGAACACTAGGAATTTCAGGAACGGCACGATGAGCTCGGTATGTGCAGGCAGGCTGGCGCTGTTCCACAGATAAGCGCCTACCATCAACGCGATGATGGATTGCCACAGCATCTTGGTCTTGGCCGACAAGCCCTTGGGATTGCGATGCACCACCTTGCGGTAGTCGTCCACCCAGCCGATCACGCCGAAGCCCAGCGTGGTGAGCAACACCACCCACACATAGTGATTGCGCAGGTCTCCCCACAGCAAAGTGGTGATCGCGATCGAGATCAGGATCAGCGCACCACCCATGGTCGGCGTGCCGGCTTTCACCAGATGCGTCTGCGGCCCGTCGCTGCGCACCGACTGGCCGATCTTGTAAGCGGTCAGTTTGCGGATCATCATCGGACCGAGCAGGAACGAGATCCCCAGTGCCGTCATCGCCGCGAATACGGTACGCAGCGTGATGTAATTGAACACGCTGAAGAACCTTACGTCCTGGGCCAGCCATTGTGTGAGCGCTAACAACATTAATGAGTCTCCCTGGTTTGGGAAGGGGGAAGTGGAAAGGGGGAAGGGGAAGAACCAGTGTCCGATCCACTCTTCCCCCTTCCCCCTTCTCCCTTCTCGGTGTCCACGCAGCGGGACACCACGCGCTCCATTTTCATGAAGCGCGAACCTTTCACCAGCACGGTGGTGTTCCCGTCCAATTCATGTTCCAGTGCGTCCTGCAAATCTTCGATACGTTCAAAGTGCTTTCCGCCGCTGCCGAATTCTCCAACCGCGTGGGCGCTCAATTCGCCCAGCGCGAAAAGTCTCTCGATGCCGGCACGGCGCGCTTCAGCGCCGATTTCGGCATGCAGAGTTGCGGCGTCACCGCCCAGTTCGCCCATGTCACCCAGCACCAGCACGCGCTTGCCGGGGGCCTTGGCCAATACACCGATCGCCGCGCTCAGTGAGGCGGGATTGGCGTTGTAAGTGTCATCGATCAGTGTCGCGCCATGCTTCGCCGGCTTGCGCTGCAGGCGTCCGGCCACACCGCCGAATCTTTGCAGACCTGCCGCGATTGTTTCCAGCGGTACGTTCAATGCGATCGCGGCAGCGGTCGCCGCCAAAGCGTTGCGGGCGTTGTGCGCACCCGGCACCTGCAAATCCGCGGTGAAATTCCCCTGCGGAGCCCGCACTTCGATCTGCAAGCCGAATTTTTTCGGCTGCCATCGCCCCGACACATCGGCCTGCTGATCGAGACCAAATTCGAGCAGCGGGTGCGCACCCACCAGAGTCCGCCACAGCGGCGCATAGGCATCGTCGGCGTTGATGATCGCCGTACCATTCGCCCTCAGCCCGGCAAATATCTCTCCTTTGGCCAACGCCACCGCCTTCACCGAACCCAGCCCCTCCAGATGCGCGCCGCTGGCGTTGTTGACCAACGCCACATCGGGACAGGCGATGCGCGTCAGATAATCGATCTCCCCGGGGTGGTTCATGCCCATTTCAATCACGGCGTAGCGATGCTGCGCACCCATCTGCAACAGGGTCAGCGGCATACCGATATCGTTGTTGAGATTGCCCGCGTTCGCCAGCACCGCGGCATCGCTGCCGGCCGCTGCGCGCAGGATGCCGGCAAGCATTTCCTTCACGGTGGTCTTGCCGTTGCTGCCGGTGACCGCCACCAGTGGAATATCGAATTGCTTGCGCCAGTAAGCCGCGAGTTGCCCCAGCGCGAAGCGTGTGTCCGTTACCGCGAGGACTGGGGACTGGGGACTGGGGACTGAGGGGTGCTCCTTATAACTATCGGCATTCACCATCGATGCCACCGCTCCGCCCTGAGCCGCCTGCGCGACAAACTCATAGCCGTCGAAACGTTCGCCGCGCAACGCAATGAACAAATCGCCCTGCGCCAGTTTTCGGCTGTCGCTGCACACGGCGGCGAAGCGCACATCCTCGCCGACCAACTGCCCGTTGAGCACCTGCGCGGCCCGGGAGAGCAGCATCATGCCCGGCCCCCTGCCTGCCATGACTGCAACGCCCGCTGTGCGACGGTCACATCGCTGAACGGATGCTTCACCCCGTCGATCTCCTGATAGTCCTCATGCCCTTTTCCCGCCACCAGCACGGTGTCGCTTTGCCGCGCCATCGCGATGGCGCGTTCGATGGCGGCGGCACGATCGGCGATGATCTCGTGATTGCCCGCGTTCATGCCGCTGACCACTTCGGCAATGATGTGCTGCGGGTTTTCGCTGCGCGGGTTATCGCTGGTAACGATGCAATGATCGGAAAATTTCTCTGCCACCCGCCCCATCATGGCGCGCTTGCCGCGATCGCGATCACCGCCGCAACCGAACACACAAATCAGTTTTCCGATGAACGGTGCGCCAGCGGGTTCTACAGGTCCGCAGCAAGTTTCGTGCAATGCCAACAGCACTTTTTCCAGCGCGTCCGGCGTGTGCGCGTAGTCCACGATCACCGACGGCTGCTGCGCTGCGCCGAGACGCTGCATGCGTCCGGCCACGGCTTGCACTTTGTTCAACGACCGCACCGCGTCACTCAAGCCGATATCGCTCACCAGCAGCACCGCCAGGACACCCAGCAGGTTTGCCGCGTTGAAGCGCCCGATCAATGCACTGTTCAACTGCGCCACGCCCCAACTGGAATGCACCTCCAGCCGCAATCCCTGTCCGCTCATTTCGGTCAGGCGGCCATGCACCATGCGGATACCCAGTTGCCCGGCAAGCTGCAATGCGGCATCGCCCATGCCGTAACCGATCACTTCGACGGACTCATCCCGCAGTTGCCCGGCCAACTCCGTGCCGAACTTGTCATCAAGATTCAGCACCGCGTATTTCAACCGGTCCCAATCGAACAGTTTGCGCTTGCTCGCCGCATAGCTTTCCATGTCGCCGTGATAGTCGAGATGGTCGCGGCTCAGATTGGTGAGCAAAGCCACATCGAAGCGCACACCGTTCACCCTGCCCTGTGCCAGCGCGTGCGAGGACACCTCGATCGCCACGGCTTGTGCGCCATCGCGCAAATAATGGGCGAATAGCGTATGTACACGGATCGCGTCCGGCGTGGTGTTTGCGCTGGCCTGCAACGCATCGGCAAAGCCGTTGCCCAGCGTACCGATCAGCGCGCATTCTTTCCCTGCATCATTCATCCCATGAGCGATCCAATGACAGGAGGAAGTCTTGCCGTTGGTGCCGGTGATGCCTATCGTCCACAATTTCCCGGAAGGCTGGCCATGCACATGGTCAGCCAACCACCCGGCCTTGTGGCGCAGGTCCGCCACGCCGAGATTGGGCACTTTCCATGCGTCATTCCACGCAAAATGCTGTGACTCCCACGGGTGCCCGGACAAAAGCTTTTCGTAAATCACCGCGTTCGCACCCCGTTCGATTGCCTGGAGGATGAATTGCCGGCCGTCTGTTTTCTCGCCCGGATAGGCGACAAAAGTGTCGCCGCGCTGCACGGCACGACTATCCGTCGCCAGGCGTGTGATGGGCACTTTCAACACCGCCAGTTGTTCGATGGGAAATGTCACACCTCCTCCCTGATGACGGAGGCCGGCGGCACGATGACGTTATCCAGCGGCGCATCGTTCGGCACGTTGAGCGCGTGCAATGCCGCACCCGTCACTTTGCTGAACACCGGCGCAGCCACCAAGCCGCCGTAATATTCGCCGTTGTTCGGCTCGTCTATCATCACCGCCACCACCAGGCGCGGATCCGATACCGGCGCGAATCCGACGAATGAAGCGACATAGCGGTTGACATAGCGCCCCTCTTCCAGCTTGTGCGCGGTGCCGGTCTTGCCCGCCACGCGGTAACCGGACACCTGGGCCAGCGGGGCGGTTCCGCCGGGTTGCGTTACCGTCTCCAGCATGTGTCTCATCGCGCTGGCAGTGCGCTCGGAAAACACTTTCTTTCCCGTCACCGGCGCATCCAGCTTGAGCAGCGAGACCGGCTTCAATTCTCCGTCGCCGGCAAAGATGGTGTAGGCACGCGCCAATTGCAGCAGGCTGACCGACATGCCATGCCCGTAGGACATTGTCGCCTGCTCGATGGGACGCCAGGTTTTCGGGTCGCGCAATTTGCCCGATGCCTCACCCGGGAAGTTGCTGCCGGTCTGCAAACCGAAGCCGCTATCCGCCAAGCCCTGCCACATCGTTTCGGATTTCAGCGACAAGGCTATTTTGGCTGCGCCGACATTGCTGGATTTCTGGATGATCTGCGCCACGCTCATCATCGCTTCCGGATGCTGGTCGTGAATTTTCCTGTTGTTCACCGTGAACACGCCGTGTTCCGTGTTGATGAGGGTGTTGGGGCGCACCTTGCCCGCCTCGATCGCAGCCGCCACGGTGAACGGTTTCATCGTCGAGCCAGGCTCGAACAGATCGGTTATCGCGCGGTTGCGCATCGCCTTGTTGCTGGCATTGTTGCGGCTGTTCGGGTTGTAACCGGGATAGTTGACCAGTGCCAGCACTTCGCCGCTGCGCGCATCGAGAACCACGATAGCACCGGACTTGGCCCGGTGCTGCCTGACGGCATACTCCAGTTCCCGATAGGCAAGATGCTGCACTTTGTTATCCAGGCTGAGCACGACGTCGCTGCCGGGCTTGGATGCGTGCAGGCTGCCGGCGTCCTCGACGACATGCCCGCGTCTGTCCTTGATGACGCGCTGACTGCCGGGTTTGCCGGCAAGCTGTTCCTGCAGGGCCAGCTCCAACCCCTCTTGTCCGCTGTCATCCTGCCCGGTAAAACCGATCGTCTGGGCAGTTTCCTCTCCGGCGGGATAATAACGGCGATATTCGCGCTGCAACATTACCCCGGGAATATTCAGCCCCACCACTTTCTCGACTTGATCGGGAGGCAGTTGCCGCTTGAGGTACACGAAATCGCGTGTGGTATCGAACAGCCGGTCTTTCAGTTCAGCGGCGTCCATGCCGAGGATTTGCGCCAATCTTTTTACCTGGCGCCGGTCGACTTCCACATCCGGGGGGCTGGCCCAAACCGACTCCACCGGCGTGCTCACCGCCAGCGGCTCGCCATTGCGATCGGAAATCATGCCGCGGTGCGCGCTGACCTCGATCACGCGACTGTAACGGGCATCGCCTTTTTTCTGCAGGAAGTCGTCATGTATCCCCTGCAGATACACGCCCCGCCCGACCAGGCCGGCAAGTCCGGCCAGTATCACCATGAACAGCACGGAGGCGCGCCATCCCGGCAATTTCGCCGTAATGTCTGCATGTGCGCTTGCCGCATAATTCATTGCCGGGACTTTTCTCCGTTAACGCTAATTTCCGCAATACTCATCGCTACACTTTTTCGTTCGCGGGAGGCGAATGCATGGCAATGGGTCAAGGCAAGGGCTGATTCAACTTGATGAATTGAACCTGCCCACTGTTCGGCAACTGCATCCGCAACTGCTGCACCGCGACCTTTTCGACACGTGCCGGGGTCGCCCAGGTGCTTTGCTCCAATTGCAATTGCCCCCATTCCACTTCCATCTGCTGCGCCCGCTCTTTTTCTTTTTGCAGCTCGATGTACAACTTGCGAGCCTTGTGCTGCGAGGTGACCACGCTCAGCGCGCACATCACCACCGCCGCCAGCAGCAGGGCATTCAGCCCATTGCCGCTACGCAACACCGCTGCGCTCCGCAACACGCATCACTGCACTGCGCGCGCGCGGATTGGCTTTCAGCTCCGCCTCACCTGCGCGCACCGCCCTGCCGATCAGATTCAATTTGCCCCGCGGTACTTCGCTGGCGCGTATCGGCACATTGCGCGGCAACTTGTCACCTTCCGCCATGTCGCGCATGAAGTGCTTCACGATGCGATCCTCCAGCGAATGAAAGCTGATCACCGCCAGGCGGCCTCCGATGTTGAGGTGCTTCACGCAGCCTGGCAGTACCCGCGCAAGCTCTTCGAGTTCCTGGTTGAGATAAATCCGTATAGCTTGAAATGTGCGTGTCGCCGGATCCTTCCCTGGCTCACGGGTGCGCACCGCTTTGCCAACCAGTTCGGCGAGTTGCCGCGTAGTATCGATGGGCTGAATCGCGCGCGCCGCAACAACCGTTCTTGCAATCTGCTTAGCAAACCGTTCTTCGCCGTAATCATGTATCACCTCCCCGAGTAAGCCTTCCTCCACCGTCGCCAGCCATTGCGCTGCGGTGACCCCGCTGCTGACATCCATGCGCATATCCAGCGGCGCATCAAAGCGAAAACTGAAACCGCGTTCCGCGTCATCCAGTTGCGGGGACGAGACCCCCAGATCGAGCAGGATGCCGTCCACCTTCTCCGCGCCCTGTTCGCGCAACACTTCTGTCAACTGCGCGAAGCTGCGATGCACCATCTGAAAACGCCCATCGCGCCATTGTTTGCCCACTGCCACCGCCGCCGGATCCTTGTCCAGAGCGATCAATCTTCCGCCGCTGCCCAACCTTTTCATGATCAGTTCACTGTGCCCGCCGCGCCCGAACGTGCCGTCCACGTAGATGCCATCCGGCTTGATCGCGAGTGCTGCAACGGCTTCATCCAACAGAACGGTGGTGTGGGCCAGGCCCTCACTCATAAAGAGAAGCCTTCGAGTTCCGGTGGCAATTCCCCATCCATGAACGACAAGCCGGCCTCTTGCTGCGCCTGCCACTTGGTCTCGTCCCACAATTCGAATTTATTGCCCTGGCCGACCAGCATCACGCGCTTGTCCAGCGCGGCGTAACTGCGCAGAGTCGGTGAGATCAGCACGCGCCCGGCACCATCCATCACCACATCTTCGGCATAGCCGATCAGGCGGCGCTGCAAGGCACGGATCTTCGGATTGAGTGCGGAAAGCTTGAGCAGTTTGTCGCGGATCGGCTGCCACTCGGGTTGCGGATAGACCAGCAGGCAGCCGTCCGCATCGGCGGTCAGCACCAGACTGCCTGCGCAATGCGCAAGCAGCATGTCGCGATACCGCGCCGGAATCGCGAGCCTGCCTTTGCTATCCAGATTGAGTTGTGCCGCTCCCTGAAACATCCCTTAACTCCCACTTTTACCCACTTTTTACCACTTGCGCCCACTATATTGGATAAAAACCCAGTGGTCAAGCGGTAAAACAGGATTTTTCTTTACAGGACAAGGAGTTAGCGATGAAAGTTAAATTAAAATAAATATCATTAAAAAATAATGGATTACGAAAATAAGCTAAAGTGGTTTGTGATGATAAGCCGGGATATTTTGGGGAAGTGGGCAAGGAAAGCGGCAAAACGGCCTTCGTTGCCGGCGTTGCTTACCGGCAAGATGATTTGTCCGCTACAGATGCGATCAGGTATGTCCCGAATCCAATACCTGAATTAGCCAGACTCGTTCCGGATTATTTGTCGATAGATGAGCCAATCCTCAACCTCAAATCCGGCTCACGCCATGGCTTGCTTCGGGTGCGGTTGCACCTCTGCAACCCCGCAGGAAAAGCCAACCGGGGACGGGCAATTTTAAAACGGCTTTGAGGATGCCCCTTGATTCACGCTCCCGCGCTGGATAGGATGCGTCCTGCGCAGAGGATTTATCGGCTCGGACGCGAGAGCCGCATCAAAAACAACCGGGGGATTGAACCATGCATAAAACTGCGCTTGCCGCTTTGCTGGCTGCTATAGTCGCCGTACCTGCCGATGCGGCAGACAAGTACGTTGGCGTCAGGCTGGGGCAAGCCAAGTACAACATCACCGGTGTGACAGATAGCCCGTCTGCATTCGGTGTGTTGGGCGGTTACACCATCAACCCCAACCTTGCGGTCGAAGCCGAATACATCTATTTGGACAGCGCCTCCGCCATGGGTGTCAGCGCATTGGCCTTTTATCCGGGTGACGAACCGTTCTCGCTGTTTGCGAAGTTAAGTTACACCCGCAGTCAATGGAAAACGGCCAACCAACTGCAAAACAACGCTTCTTTTACCCATGGCCTGGGCTGTCAATACGATGCAACCCAATCCATGAGCGTTCGATTTGAATGGGATCGCCACATGGTCGGCAATCAGGTTGCCGTGAACATAGATGTGTTGAGTGTTGCAGGGATAGTCAGGTTTTGACCCGGGCAACACCAAAATGCAGGGCTTGCTCAGATCGTCATTCAGTGCAACCACAGACCTGACGCACCCCGGATTCATCCGTGTGCCGCTTGACCGTCTCACCCGGCAAAATCATCACCGCAAAAAGGCAAGCAGCAATTCATCATCCTTGCCCTTGAACCACGAGCGGGGGGTGTAGAATCCAAGCTGCGACTGAAATTGGTTGACCCACCCAAAAACCGTCAAGGAACTGAATAATGAAAAACAAGATACTTGCCGTCATGCTTCTCACGGCGATCTCTGCCCCCGCACTTGCCGACAACATGTATTTCTCAGCCGATCTCGGCTCGGCCACCTATCAAAATATGGATCCTTTCTCCAACCCCGGCAAACTGGGCTTGGGACTGGGATTCCGCATCAACCCCACAATCGCCGCAGAGCTGGGCTTGACCATATTCGGCGATTCGGTCATCAATTACGGTTTCGGCCAAGCCACTTTGTCAGCTTCATCGTTCCATCCAACGATAGTGGGCAGTTTGCCGATCAGCGACCAATTCGATCTGATCGGCAAAGTGGGGGTGGCGTTCAACAAAGCTAAAATCGTTGATACCTTTTTGGGCGAAGCAAGCGTCTCCAATACCAGCCCCATGTTTGGCTTCGGCGCGCAATTCAATATCAACCAGCAATTCAGCATGCGTTTACAATATGAGAACTTCGGCAAGTTCGAAAATGCCACCAATCCGATGTCTGCCACTGCGTATTCACTGGGCGTAGTAATCAAATTTTAGGTGTATGCACCGCGTTAAAAAGCCGGGTTTGCCCGGCTTTTTTGTCGGTGCGCCCGGCAGGGCGCACTTACTTGGAGGTGAAAGTCCTCTACTCGCCCTGCAAGGGGAAGAGTTAGCTGAACGGCAAGGGTGTCGCGGGCGACTGCGAATCTGGAGGAAGCCGAAGGCAAAGCGCTGGCCTGACG
>JBGSKJ010000041.1:0-2267 GCA_041741275.1 Gallionella sp. | reverse complement strand
AGTTCGCCCTTGCCGACGGGCAGGGCACGCATCTCGTGACTGGTCGCCACGCCGGGTCCGGTGCCGCGCGGGTAGCGCACCGCACTCGGCGTATTCAACCGGTACGCGGTATAAAGCATCTGTCGGCATTCGTTCTCGTCGGCCGGGGCCATCACCGTCATGTTCGGGATGCAGCGCAAATAGGAAAGATCGAAACTGCCCGCGTGCGTCGCACCGTCCGCCCCGACCAGCCCGCCGCGGTCGATGGCCAGTACGACCGGCAGATTCTGTATCGCGATGTCGTGGATCAACTGGTCATAGGCGCGCTGCAAAAAGGTCGAGTAGATCGCGACCACCGGCTTGTAGCCGTCACAGGCCAGACCGGCGGCAAACGTCAGCGCATGCTGTTCTGCGATGCCTACATCGAAGTAACGTTCCGGATAACTTTGCGCGAATTCCGCCAGGCCGGAACCCTCGCACATCGCCGGCGTGATGCCCACCAGCCGCTCGTCCTGTCCGGCCATATCGCATAACCACTGCCCGAACACCTGGGTGTAGGTCAGCTTGGGAGCCTGCCCCCCGGCATTGGCCGGTGTCGGTTTGGCGATGATGCCGCTGGTCCGGTCGAATTTGCCGACACCGTGATACAGCAGGCAATCGTCTTCGGCCAGCGCATAGCCCTTGCCTTTTTGCGTGACGATATGCAGGAACTGCGGGCCGGTCAGCTTGCGGATGTTGCCCAGGGTATCCAGCAAGACTTCCGTGTCGTGCCCGTCGATCGGCCCGATGTAGTTGAAGCCGAATTCCTCGAACATCGTGCCGGGTATCACCATGCCCTTGACGTGTTCTTCGGCACGCTTGGCAAACTCCAGCACCGGCGGCAAACCCTTGAGCATCTTTTCGCTGCCGCGCCGCATCGCGGAATAAAAGCCCCCCGATATCAGCTTGGCCAGATAATTGTTCAGCGCGCCGACCGGGCGCGAGATGGACATCTCGTTGTCGTTCAGGATGACCAGCAAGTTCGCATCCATCGCACCGGCGTTATTGAGCGCCTCGAAGGCCATGCCGCCGGTCATCGCTCCATCGCCGATGATCGCCACCACGCGCCGCTCGGTGCCCTGCAGCTTGGCCGCCACCGCCATGCCCAGCGCGGCGCTGATCGAGGTGCTGGAATGGCCGGTGCCGAACGTGTCGTAGGGGCTCTCGTCGCGCTTGGGGAATCCGGCGATGCCACCCGCCATGCGCAATCTGCTCATCGCCTCACGCCGCCCGGTCAGTATCTTGTGCGCATAGGTCTGGTGTCCCACATCCCATACCAAGCGGTCATCAGGTGTGGCGTAGACGTAATGCAACGCGATGGTCAGCTCTATGGTGCCGAGATTGGAAGACAGATGTCCGCCGGTCTTGCTGACCGACTCGACCAGAAACTCGCGCAGCTCCCTGGCCAACTGCGGCAACTGCGCGCGGTCCAACTGACGCAGATCGCCGGGGCTGTTGATGGTGTCGAGTAGGGAATACATCAGAACTTTCGTAACACGATAAAGTCGGCAAGCTCACGCAAACGCTGTGCCGCAGCACCGAACCCTGCCAGTGCTTCCAGTGCCTCGCGATGCAGTTGCTGCGCCATCTTGCGCGCACCCTGTATGCCCAGCAGGCTCACGTAAGTCGGCTTGGCGTTATCGGCATCCTTGCCCGCCGTCTTGCCCAGCGTGACGGTATCCGCCTCGCAGTCCAGCACATCGTCCACCACCTGAAAGGCCAGACCGACCAGCTTGCCGAAACGATCCAGCTTGTCCAATGTTTCCGCAGAGATGGGTTGCGCTGTGGGGACTGACCCGCATTGGGCGCCCAGCAGGATCGCCGCGCGGATCAGCGCGCCGGTCTTGTGGATGTGCATGAATTCCAGCTCGGGGAGCGTGAGCGCCTTGCCCACGCTGGCGAGGTCGATCGCCTGTCCGCCCGCCATGCCGCGCGAACCGGAAGCCACCGCCAGCAGCTTGATCATTTCCAGTTGGCGCACCGCATCGTCGCTCAAACGGTGTTCCGCGAGCAGCTGGAATGCCAGCGATTGCAGACTGTCACCGACCAGCAGCGCGGTCGCCTCGTCATATTGCACATGGCAAGTCGGTTTGCCGCGGCGCAGCACATCATCGTCCATGCATGGCATGTCGTCATGCACCAGCGAATAGGCGTGGATGAGTTCAACGGCGGCGGCGGCGATATTCACCCGCGCCAGCTCCGCGCCGGTCAACTCGCCCGCGGCGAACGCCAGCAGGGGACGCACGCGC
>JBGSKJ010000040.1:0-59976 GCA_041741275.1 Gallionella sp. | reverse complement strand
GTAGAGTACTGCGTTCGGGACGCAGGAGTCGGAGGTTCGAATCCTCTCACCCCGACCAGATTGATTGTCAGCAAGGGCGGGGAAACCTGCCCTGCTGTCCTTATATCCCCTCATATCCGCCGTATCGAAATTACCTGTTGCAAAAAAACAACACTTTCCGGGCAAACGGCACGGTTTATCTTGCCCTCCATTTTCTGATATGGATAATGCGCCCTTGAATTCTCTGATTGCTGGGGATTTTCAATGGGTCGGCGGCCTGGTCTGCCGATATAACCTGAAAACTAAATGAGGAGTTTTACATGCAAAAGAAAATTATCGTTCTGGCTATCGCAGCTGCAATGACAGTGCCGGCAATGGCATACGCTGAAGTTTCCATCTCCGGTCAGGTCAACATGTCGTACGACAGGGTAAGCAGCGTCCTCGCAGCCCCTAACGACACTACCGTCAATAAGCTGAACAGCAACAGTTCCCGCGTGGTCCTGAAGGGTTCCGAAGACCTGGGCGGCGGCATGTCCGCAATGGTCTTTTTGGATTCCAGGTTTGGTCTTGATACCGGCACTATTGCTGGCACTGCTACTGAAGCCACTCTGTTTGGCGGCAACGCCTATCTCGGCCTGAAGAGCGCTGACTTCGGCACCGTGATGGTCGGCCGTATCGATTCCCCGTACAAGAGCTCCACCCGCAATCTGGACGTGTTCTTTGACGTCGTCGGCGATAACCGCGGCAGCAACGGTTCTGGCAGCAACGGCCTGATGAGCGCGCACGATGTGCGTTTGAACAACATCATCGCTTACGCCAGCCCGTCGATGAGCGGCTTCTCTGTAGTGGCGGCCACCGTGTTTGGAGCCGAGACAGCAACAGGTGCAACCGACACGAAGGGTTCTGCTCTTTCCCTGGCCGGTATGTACAGCATGGACAATATCTACGCGAGCCTGGCTTATCAATCCATCGAGTCAGGTTCTGCTGGTACCGGTGATTTGGCTGGAACAGTCGACAACGAATCCAAGGCCTTCAAGCTGGGCGCCGGCTACTCGATGGATGCGTTCACGGTGAATGCAGTAGTTGAAATGCCTTCTTCCAAGGTAGCCTTAACCGGAGTCGAAACGGAAAACACCAATATGTACCTCGGCGCCAAGTTCGCGCTCAGCAGCACCGATGCGGTCAGGGCGGCGTTCACCAATCGCGGTGCAAGCGAGACTGCCGGTGCCAACAATGCGGACAAAGCAACGCAAGTTGCGATCGGTTATGTGCATGACATGAGCAAGGCCACTTCGGTTTATGCTACCTACGTCAAGACGTCTGCAGAAGGTACATTGGAAGATCCGTCAGTCCTGTCGTTCGGCATGAAGCACGCGTTCTAACCAGCGACTTGGCTATCGTCTTTTGATGGCCTAGTCGAATGGCTATGCAAAGCTAAATACCTGACGCGACCCTCCGGTCGCAGCAGCGTAGGCAACAAAACTAACGGGCATCCCCTTATTTATTGGGGGATGCCCGTTTTTTTGCCTGTCTATTTGCCTGCTCCGTGGCGTCCGCAACAGGCGGGTTGGACCGGCCAGCATCGTTTTCCTTGCGCTGCTTTTGTCGATGTGGATAATGGGCCCCGATAATTTAAAACTTGTGAATCCGGATATTCAGTGGCCGCCAGGCCCGGAAAACGTATCGAGGAGTATGGCATGCAAAAGAGCTTCATCCCGCTGGCGATCGCCGCTGCGCTGACCCTGTCCGCGCCGGCCCGCGCCGCCAACGAAAATGTGACCGTGTACGGACAGGCCAATGTGTCTTACGACATGATCAGTACCGGCACGGCTAACGGGGTAGGCGCATTGCCGGGCATATCCTCCAGCCGGGTGTCCAGCAATTCTTCGCGCCTCGGCCTGAAAGGATCGAATGATCTGGGCAGCGGCTGGTCGGCATTGTGGCAAGTGGAAGGCACGGTCGGTGCGGATACCGGCGCTTCCGGTGGCGCGGGGACGATTGCCGGAGCTTCCGCGAGGTCGACACGGTTGTTCGACCGCGACACCTACTTGGGCCTGTCCCATGCGGACCTGGGCACGCTGCTGCTGGGTCGTCACGACACACCGTACAAGATGTCCACGCGCAGGCTGGATGTGTTCCCCGACGGTATCGGCGACAACCGTTCGTTGCTGGGCACCACAATAATCGGCGGTGCCGGGCCCGCAGGCGTGGTCACCGATACCTTCGATGCACGCCAGTCCAATCAGATCATCTACATCAGCCCGGCGCTGGGCAGTTACAGCGGCGCGTTGGGCTATTCCAACCTTGCCGAGGGTAACACCTACAGCAGCCAGAACAGCGTGAGCGCCTTGTCGCTGGCCGGCATGTATGAGCAGGATCCGGTCTACGCCACATTTGCCTATGAAGTCCATACCATCACTCCCCCCGCTATTACGCAAAGCCCGTCTACCGCGGTAAAGGCGGTCAAGCTGGGCCTGGGTTACAGAATGGATATCCTCAACCTTGGTTTTGCTCTTGAAAAAAGCAGCGATGACTTTGGCAATGCCGATGTTGTTGTCGCCAACAATCCCTGCGGCAACCTGACGTCCGGCGCAAATTGCTCCGGGCACAGCACCCTGTACTTGTCGGCAAAACTCAACATCACTCCCGCCGATGCGCTGAAAGTGGCTTACAGCAAAGCGGGCCAGGTGGGCGCTGCCAGCATCGCCAGCGGCGCGATCCAGTTCTCCATGGGTATCGACCATGACATCAACCAGCGCACCACGGTGTATATTTTGTATACCTCGCTGAAGAACGACAGGCTGGTGCACTACGGCCTGTCGAGTGCGGCGAGCAGCGGCGCCAACTCGGTGAATCCCACCGGTGAAGGTGGCGCATCCCCTTCGGCGTTCTCGTTCGGCATCAGGCACTCATTCTAAAAGGACAGGACCGGGTCAAGCCCGCTTTGGTTTTCCAGTCCCCGGTCCGGTTTTTTAGGTATAGTTGCCGCTTGTCATGTTGTGAAGCGGAGGTTGTCCGAATGAGTCGACTGTTGTTTCTGTTCGCCATCGTGGCAGTGGTCTATCTGCTGTTCAGGTCTTATCGCAAGAATGCCACCACCAGCGAGGACGGTGGCGTTGCCGAGGATATGGTGCGTTGCGCGCAGTGCGGTGTGCATTTGCCCAGGGGCGAGAGCGTGCGGGCCGAGGGACTGGATTATTGCAGTGCGGAACATCGTGATGCGCACCGCAAATAGTTCTGCCGAGGCCCCGCATTGGGCGTGATGACTGACAAGACTGCCGCAGAGTTTCCCCCCGTCGATCTCTGGCGCCCCCTGTTCTATTTCAATCTGTACCGGCTGACCCTGGCCGGTTTCTTCGTGCTGCTTTCCGGTGTGTTCGGCGCTTCGCTATCGCTGGACCCTTATCACCTGATGCTGTTCTTTGCCGCGAGCGTGGCCTATCTCGCGGCAGTGATCGTGTCATTCGTGTCGTTGCGCCTGCGCTGGCCGCGTTTCAGCCTGCAATTGGCCGGCCAGATCGGCGGGGACATTGCCGTGCTGACCGTGATTTCCTACGCCAGCGGGGGGATACAGAGCAACGTCGGGCTGCTGCTGCTGGCTTCGCTGGCGGCGGCAGGGATGGTCAGCCGCGGCAGGATCCCGTTGTTCTTTGCCGCGCTGGCCAGTATCGCCGCGCTGCTGGAACATGCCTATGCCGTGCTGTATGACGATGCCGATGTGGCGCAGTATGTGCAGGTCGGGTTGCTGTGCATGTCCTATTTTGCGGTGGCCTGGCTGGCGCACACGCTGGCGAGATATGCGATGGAAAGCCAGACGCTGGCGCAACGGCGCGGCCGCGAACTGGTCAGCCTGTCCGAGGCGAACCGTCTGGTGATGCGCGACATGCAGGATGGCGTGCTGGTGGTGGACGGGCGGGGCATGATCATGCAGATGAATCTCAGTGCCGAGCGCCTGTTGCGCAAAAGCATCGGCCAGGAAAGCCCGCTGGCGGAAACCTTTCCGATCCTGTTCGGGGAATATGCGATGTGGAAGCAGACCGGCAGCGCCAGCCGGGATATCCTGCAGTTGGATGTGGGGTTGCAAGCCAAGCTGCGCTTCGTCCCGATCGAGCGCGACGCCGCGCACGGTGTGGTGATCTTTCTGGAAGACATGCAGCGGGTGCGCGCCGAGGCTCAACAGATCAAGCTGGCCGCGCTGGGGCGGTTGACCGCGAACATCGCCCACGAGGTGCGCAATCCCCTGTCTGCGATCAGTTATGCGACTGAACTGTTGCAGGAAGAGCCGGGCGATGGCAATCAGCAGCGCCTGCTGCAGATCGTGCTGGATAATACCCGGCGCATCAACCAGATCGTGCAGGATGTGATGCAGTTGAACCGGCGCGATCGCGCGCTGCCCGAAGTGTTCGATCTGGATGTGCTGCTGGGCGCTTTTCTTGACGAGCTCAGCCTGGCGGAACGTCTGGAGCAGGGTGTGATGGTGCTGGAGAAGACGCCCGGGGTGCCGGTTACTTTTGATCGCGGCCACTTGCGCCAGGTGTTGTGGAATCTGTGCCGCAACGCGCTGCGCTACGGCCGCAAGCTGCCCGGCAGCCTGAGCCTGACCATGGGTATGGCGAATCAGCGGGTGGTGCTGGACGTGCAGGACGACGGCCCCGGCATCTCGTTGGAACACCAGGGCAAATTGTTCGAGCCGTTCTTTACCACCGCGGCCGACGGTACCGGCCTGGGCTTGTATATCGCCAAGGAGTTATGCGAGGCGAATGGCGCGCTGCTGGAATATCATGCGGGCGGCAGTCGGCCGGGCGCCTGCTTCCGCATAACGTTCGGTGATCAGGATGGAGATGGCGGGAGGCATGAGCATGGCGGATAGTTCAGGGGCGAAAAGCCCTTCGGTGTTGCTGGTGGATGATGAGCCGGATATCCTGGAATTGCTGGAGCTGGCGCTGCGCAAGATGGGGCTGGAGGTGGCCAAGGCCGGCAACGTGAGTGCGGCCTTGGTCAAGCTGGCGGCGCATCGTTATGACTTGTGCCTGACCGACATGCGCTTGCCCGACGGCGATGGATTGCAGGTGGTGCAGCATATCGCGCAGCACAATCTGGATGTGCCGGTGGCGGTGATCACCGCGCATGGCAACATGGAAAACGCCGTCGCCGCGCTCAAGGCGGGCGCATTCGATTATTTGAGCAAGCCGGTCTCGCTCGACCAGTTGCGCGCATTGGTGAAATCCGCGCTGAAGCTGCCACAGGCAGGCCCTTCGGGCGACAAGATGCTGCTCGGACATTCGCCGGCCATGCAGAAGGTGCGCGATCTGATCAAGCGTGTGGCGCGCAGCCAGGCCCCGGTGCATATCAGCGGCGAGTCGGGCAGCGGCAAGGAGTTGGCTGCGCGGCTGATCGTGCAAAGCGGGGCGCGGCATGACCAACCCTTCATCGCGGTGAACTGCGGGGCGATCCCGGCCAACCTGATGGAGAACGAATTCTTCGGCTACAGGAAGGGGGCGTTCACCGGGGCGGACAAGGACCGGGACGGTTTTTTCCAGGCGGCGCATGGCGGAACCTTGTTTCTGGATGAGGTCGCGGATCTGCCGCTGGCGATGCAGGTCAAGTTGTTGCGCGCAATCCAGGAGAAGCGCGTGCGCAAGATCGGCGCCACCGGCGAAGAACCCGTGGATGTGCGCATCATCAGCGCGACGCACCACGATCTGGCTGAGCGCGTGCGGCAGGGTGGATTCCGCCAGGACCTTTATTACCGCCTTAGTGTGATCCCGATCCAGATGCCGGCGCTGCGCGAGTCGCGCGAGGATATTCCGGAAATCGCAAGCCGGATTTTGGAGCGTTTGCGCGGCGATTCAGATGTGCGTTTTTCTGAGGATGCTTTGAGTGCGCTTCAAGGCTACAGCTTTCCAGGCAATGTGCGCGAACTGGAAAATATCATCGAAAGGGCATTGGCGATGTGTTTCGGCGGGGTGATCGAGGAGCAGGACTTATTGTTGGTGCCTGTAGAACATAATCAACCTGACAATGCAGCCCTCAGCAGCAAATACCCGCTACCGAAATATCTGGATCAAGTCGAGCGGCAAGCATTGCTGGAAGCGCTGGAACAGACCGGATTTAATCGCACTGCTGCTGCCAAGTTGCTGGGGTTGACGTTCCGCACTATGCGTTATCGCATGGAACGGCTCGGCATCAAGGATTCCCATGGCACAGACGATGCGGAATGACATCCCGCTGAAAGTCGATGCGCAAGGGCTGTTGGCCGGATGCGAATATGTCCCTTCGCCGAACTGTGACGATCGCTCCCCCGGAGCGATCGAATTGCTGGTGATACACAACATCAGCTTGCCGCCGGATGAGTTTGGCGGCGACGGTGTGCTGCGGTTGTTCACCAACACTTTGGATATCTCGGCGCATCCCTATTATCAGACCATCGCCGGGATCAGGGTGTCGGCACATTTCTTCGTGCGTCGCGACGGGCAGATCATCCAGTTCGTTCCCTGTTCGAAGCGGGCCTGGCATGCCGGGGAATCCTGCTGGCAGGGCGCCTCCCGCTGTAACGATTATTCCATCGGCATCGAGCTGGAGGGCAGTGATGCCGTGCCGTTCACCGATGCGCAATATGCCGCGCTGGACCACCTGACGACGGCGTTGCGTGCCGCCTATCCGATACGTGGTATCGCCGGCCACAGCGATATCTCCCCGCAGCGCAAGACCGACCCCGGCCCATGTTTTGACTGGACGCGCTACCTCGCGGGTCTGTGCCAGGCTTAAGCCTGGCAATCGCTTGCACTATAGAAATCATCCCAGATAATCCATTAGGCCACGAACCCACTGTAGGAGCGAGCTTGCTCGCGAAAAACTTCGCCAGCAAGCTGGCTCCTGCGATAGGGAAAGCCTCTAATAGACAATCCGGGATCATGCCATCAGGTTTTGCTGCCGCCCCGGAGCGGCGGGTGAAATGGTGGCAGGTCTTCTTTTGTGGAGCGCGCCACGTACTTTTTGAATGGCGTTTTTGGTTTGGCGTCCCCTGTGGTATCAGCTCAAAGAACAGTTCACTTTTCGCTTGCAATATTTTTGTTAACTACTACAATTAGCTCCGCCACCGAGAAAAAACACTAGATGTAGTGGTTTTGGATTTTTCGGGTTAGTTAACAGGATTCAAGGGAGTTCATATATGCTGCATGCCGCTACTGATAGCGTTACAACCTCTGCCATGCTTGCCAGCGATGTTCCCGAACCAACTTCATCATCATCATCATCTTCTTCTTCCTTCAATCCGTTCGATCAATACAAGGTAATTCGCCGCAACGGTTCGGTAGTTGTTTTTGAGCCCGCCAAGATCTCGATCGCATTGACCAAGGCGTTCATCGCGGTGAACGGCGGCCAGGGCGCGGCATCGGCGCGCGTTCGCGAGATGGTCGAACAATTGACCAATGGTGTCGTTGCGGCGCTGATGCGCCGCCAGCCGCATGGCGGGACGATGCACATCGAGGATATCCAGGATCAGGTCGAGTTGGGGTTGATGCGTTCCGGCGAGCATGACGTTGCGCGCACCTATGTGTTGTACCGCGAGGAGCGGGCGCAATCTCGCGCCAAGGCCAAAACCAGGGAGCCGATCCAGGCCATCAACGTGGTCGATGAGGATGGTGTGGCGCGTCCGCTCGATCTGGATCGCCTGTCCGCATTGGTGCAGGATGCCTGTGCGGGCTTGGGCGACGCGGTTGATGCAAATGCGGTCATCAAGCTGACCCTCAAGGATCTTTACGATGGTGTTGCGCGGCACGAGGTGCGCAAGTGCCTGGTACTCTCCGCACGCTCGTTGATCGAAAAAGAGCCGGCCTACAATTTCGTCACCGCGCGCCTGCTGCTGAATACGATTTGCAGCGAGACGCTGGGCGAGGAGATCGCGCCCGGGGATATGGCGACGCGCTACGCGACCTATTTTCCGAAGTTCATCAAGCAGGGTATCGCGGCAGAATTGCTGGATCCCCGTTTGGGGCAGTTCGATTTGAAGCGCCTGGCCAAGGAGTTGGATGCCAAGCGTGATTTCCAGTTCGGCTATCTCGGCCTGCAAACCCTGTATGACCGCTACTTCCTGCATATCGAAGGCAAGCGCATCGAATTGCCGCAAGCCTTCTTCATGCGCGTCGCGATGGGCCTGGCGCTGAATGAGATCGATCGCGAAGCGCGCGCGGTGGAATTCTATCGCTTGTTGTCCAGTTTCGACTTCATGAGCTCCACGCCGACCCTGTTCAATTCCGGCACGCAGCGTTCGCAGCTGTCCTCCTGCTATCTGACCACGGTGGCGGACGATCTGGACGGGATCTACGAAGCCATCAAGGAAAACGCGCTGCTCGCCAAATATGCGGGTGGCCTGGGCAACGACTGGACGCCGGTGCGCGCGCTCGGCGCGCACATCAAGGGAACCAATGGCCAATCGCAGGGCGTGGTGCCATTCCTGAAGGTGGTGAACGATACCGCCGTGGCGGTGAACCAGGGCGGAAAACGCAAGGGCGCGGTGTGCGCCTATCTTGAGACCTGGCATCTGGATGTCGAGGAGTTTCTGGATCTGCGCAAGAACACCGGCGACGACCGCCGCCGCACCCACGACATGAATACCGCCAACTGGATCCCCGATCTGTTCATGAAGCGCGTCATGGAGGGCGGTGACTGGACCTTGTTCTCGCCTTCCAACGTGCCGGATCTGCACGATAAATTTGGCGCTGATTTCGAGCGCGCCTATACCGCTTATGAAGCGAAGACGGTCAGCGGTGAGCTCAAGCTGTTCAAGAAGATTCCGGCAGCCGGCCTGTGGCGCAAGATGCTGACCATGCTGTTCGAGACCGGCCACCCGTGGATCACTTTCAAGGATCCCTGCAACATCCGTTCGCCGCAGCAGCATGTCGGCGTGGTGCACAGCTCCAACCTGTGCACCGAGATCACCCTGAACACCAGCGACAGCGAGATCGCCGTGTGCAACCTCGGTTCGATCAATCTGGCCGCGCACCTGTTTCCCCAATATGACAAGGATGGGGGGCGGCACGAAAAGGCCGGGCAGATCGACCATGACAAGCTGCGCCGCACCGTCACCACCGCGATGCGCATGCTGGATAACGTGATCGACATCAATTACTACGCGGTGGACAAGGCGCGCAATGCCAACCTCAAGCACCGGCCGGTCGGTCTCGGCATCATGGGGTTTCAGGATTGTCTGCACGATCTGCGCATACCCTATTCGTCCGAAGCGGCAGTCGAGTTCGCCGACCGTTCCATGGAGGCGGTCTGTTATTACGCCTACTGGGCATCCACCGAATTGGCGGAGGAGCGCGGCCGTTACGCCAGCTATCGCGGCAGTCTGTGGGATCGCGGCATCCTTCCGCAGGACACGCTGGAGATGCTGCGTCAGGAGCGCAGCGGATATGTCGAAGTGGATATGTCGGCCAGCATGGATTGGGATGCGTTGCGCGCGCGCATCAAGCAGCATGGCATGCGCAATTCCAATTGCATCGCGATCGCGCCGACTGCAACCATTTCCAACATCGTCGGCGTGTCAGCCTGCATCGAACCGACCTACCAGAACATCTTCGTGAAGTCGAACTTGTCCGGCGAGTTCACCGTGATCAACGAACGCCTGGTGGCGGATCTGAAGCAGCTCGGTCTGTGGGATGAGGTGATGATCGCCGACCTGAAATATTTCGACGGCACCCTGGCGAAGATCGACCGTATCCCCGCGGAGTTCCGCAGCTTGTACGCCACGGCGTTCGAAGTGGAGCCAAGCTGGCTGATCGAGGCGGCATCGCGCCGCCAGAAGTGGATAGACCAGGCGCAGTCGCTGAACATCTACATGGCTGGAGTGTCGGGCCGCAAACTCGATGAGACCTACAAGCTTGCGTGGTTGCGCGGGTTGAAGACCACCTACTATTTGCGCACCATGGGTGCGACTTCGGCAGAAAAATCCACCGGCCGTGCCGGCGCGCTGAACGCGGTGCCGACGCACGGTGGTGTGGTGGAAGAAACCCAGTTCTGCTCGATTGATAATCCTGACTGCGAGGCTTGCCAGTAATGGCAGGCCTAGGACTAAAAGGACGTTAAGGAAACAGGAGAATGACAAGATGCTGAATTTTGACGAAGACATCAAGACGGCCGGGATGCCGTTGGACATGATGCGCATTTCCTCATTCGATGAGGCTTTGATGCTGCAAAAGTTGGCCGTGCAAATCGAGGATGTGGTGCAGCCAGAGCCTGCAATTCAGGCCAGGCCGGCCGGACGCATCCGGGTCGAGGACAAGCGCATCATCAATTGCAATGCCGACGTGAACCAGTTGGTGCCATTCAAGTACAAATGGGCGTGGGAAAAATATTTGTCAGCCTGTGCCAATCACTGGATGCCGCAGGAGGTGAACATGACTGCGGATATCGCGTTGTGGAAGAGCGACAAGCTCAGCGCGGATGAGCGCCTGCTGGTCAAGCGCAACCTGGGTTTCTTCACCACGGCGGACAGCCTGGCTGCGAACAACATCGTGCTCGGCACCTATCGCCATATCAGCAATCCGGAGTGCCGCCAATATCTGCTGCGCCAGGCCTTTGAGGAAGCGATCCACACCCACGCCTATCAATACATCGTGGAAAGCCTGGGCCTGGATGAGGGCGAGATCTTCAACATGTACCACGAGGTGCCCAGCATACGCGCCAAGGATGAGTTCCTGTTGCCATTCATCGATACCCTAACCAATCCCGCATTCAAGACCGGCACGCCCGAGGCGGACCGCCAGTTGCTGCGCAGCCTGATCGTGTTCGCCTGCATCATGGAGGGTTTGTTCTTCTATGTGGGCTTTGTGCAGATCCTAGCGCTGGGCCGCCAGAACAAGATGACCGGTGCAGCGGAGCAATATCAATACATCCTGCGCGACGAATCCATGCACCTGAATTTCGGCGTGGATGTGATCAACCAGATCAAGATGGAAAACCCGCACCTGTGGACAGTGGAGTTCCGCGAGGAGATACGCGGTCTGATACAAAAGGGTGTGGAGCTCGAGTATGCCTATGCGGAAGACACCATGCCGCGCGGCGTGCTGGGCCTGAATTCGACGATGTTCAAGGAATACCTGCGTTTTATTGCAAACCGCCGTTGCCAGCAAATCGGTGTTGATGTGTTATATGCGGGGGCAACCAACCCGTTCCCGTGGATGGCAGAAATGATCGATCTCAAGAAAGAAAAGAATTTCTTTGAAACCCGTGTCACCGAATATCAAACCGGTGGCGCGTTGTCCTGGGACTAGCATTGCTTAGCCATTCGGCTAAGTCACCAAAAGACGGTGACATAAGCCGCTGGTTAGCGATGCATAGCCACTCGACTAAACTGGCAAACGACGCCAGTCAAGTCGCTGGTTAGCGGGACTTAAGGTATTGGCTTTAGCCTATGCTCGATGTTGAGCATGGGCTGGAGGTGCAGGTGCAGTTGTAGTAATAGCAGGTGTTGTATTTATTTAACTTTCACTACTGAAGGAGAAACACCATGGTAGCAAAGAAGAAAGCAAAACCAGCGGCAAAAAAGGCAGCGGCCAAGAAACCGGCAGCTAAAAAAGTAGCGGCGAAGAAGCCGGCAGCAAAGAAAGCCGCTGCCAAGAAGCCAGCTGCGAAAAAAGCAGTAGCGAAGAAGAAGCCGGCAGCAAAGAAAGCCGCTGCCAAGAAACCGGCTGCGAAAAAAGCAGTAGCGAAGAAGCCGGCAGCGCCGGTTGTGGTATCCAAGCCAGCGATGCCAGCACCTTCGGCTCCAGCACCTGTACGTCCGGCTGCAACATGGCCTTTTCCTACACCGGGAATCGGCAAGCCGAACTGATCGGAGTTTTTGCTGTGGCAGCAGCCCCCGATGCTTCGGCAGTAAGGGGCTAGCCGCAGTAAGCTCGCTTTTTTGGGCGCACTAATCGGTGCGTGCGCCTTTTTATTTCATCAACCTCGTGTTGGTGCGGGTCAGTGTCCTCATTGCAAACCTGATGGCTTGTGATGGGCTTGGTGCCCTCTGAATTTTGCCTCTTCAAGCAAGTGTTCTGGTAACGCCCGTTCGGGATCGCAGGACGATATCATCACCCAAGTGAAATCACCTTTGTCGTGAAACGTTGTATAGCGTGATCGATGCGGAGCTGCAATTTTTCCTGACAGCGACAATGGCGGTCATGGTTGTGTTCCGGAGTATTTTGAAATGCTGGCATTGTCCCCGATCAAGTGATGAGCTTCTATTGTGTCGAGTTGCCCTACCAATCCGATGCTGCGCGCTACTGCGCCGCGCTGGCTGATCTGCCCTGGGCGGTCTGGCTGGATAGCGGCGGAATGGGTTCCCATGACATCCTGACCGCTGCCCCGCAACGCACGCTGGTGCTGCATATGGAAGCCGCGCGCAGCGACCCGTTCGCATCGCTGCGCAAGGAACTGGGTGAGCAAGTCGCACCCATCCCGGACGTGCCGTTCGCCGGTGGCGCTCTGGGTTACTGGGGTTATGACCTGGCGCGGCGAATGATTGCCTTGCCAAACATCGCGCAGAATACCGGGCAGTTGCCGGTCATGGCGATCGGCATCTACGACTGGGCGTTAGTTCTGGATCATCGGCAAAACACAGCGCGACTGGTGTCGCGGCAGCGATTTGCCGAAACAGCCGATTTGCTGCCGAAGATATTGCACCGCCTGCAATGCAGTCAGCAGTTGCCCCGTGACACATTTCGGGTGCATGGGCAGATTGTTTCCAACTTCACCCCGGCCAGCTATGCCCGAGCATTTTCCGCCGTGCAGGATTATCTGCAGGCGGGCGACTGCTATCAGATCAATCTCGCGCAACGCTTCAGCGCAGCAGCCGAGGGCGATGCGTTCGGGGCATACCTGCGGTTGCGCACCCTGAACCCCGCGCCCTTCGGTGCATTCCTGAATTTCCCGCACGCGCAGATACTGTGCAACTCGCCGGAACGCTTCATCAGCGTGCAAAGCGGCAGGGTGGAAACCAAACCCATCAAAGGCACGCGACCGCGCGGCAGAGATGCGCGACTGGACCGGCTGCTGGCCGATGAGCTGCGCAATCATCCCAAGGATCGCGCGGAGAATCTGATGATCGTCGATCTGCTGCGCAGCGATCTGGGCAAAAGCTGCGTGCCCGGCTCGGTGCGCGCGCCGAAATTGTTCGAGGTGGAAAGCTTTGCCAACGTGCATCATCTGGTCAGCACGGTGGAGGGACGGCTGGCAGCTGGACGCGATGCGCTGGACGTGCTTCGCGATTGCTTTCCCGGAGGATCAGTCACGGGGGCTCCCAAGCTGCGCGCCATGCAGATCATCGAGCAGCTGGAACCGGATCGGCGCGGCATTTACTGCGGGGCCGTCGGCTACATCGGCTTCGACGGCAACATGGATACCAATATCGCCATACGCACACTGGTGTACTCTGACCATGAGATTCACGGTTGGGCGGGTGGCGGCATCGTCGCGGATTCCGGCGAGAAAGCGGAGTACCAGGAAACCCTGGACAAGGCATCGGCCATGCTCGAATTGTTGCGACACTACGGGGGTGAACTATGATTGTTTTACGCAAAGCTGGTGAACGCGGCCATGCCCGTCACGGCTGGCTGGAAAGCTGGCACAGCTTCTCGTTCGCCGAATACAACGATCCGGCACATATCCATTTTGGACCGCTACGTGTGATCAACGAAGACATCGTGCAACCCGGCACGGGCTTCGGTACACACGGGCATCGCGATATGGAGATACTGACTTATGTGTTGAGCGGGGCGTTGCGCCACCGCGACAGCATGGGGCATGGCGAAGACATCCATTACGGCGAGGTTCAAGTGATGAGCGCGGGTACCGGGGTGCAGCACAGCGAGGTGAATCCTTCGCCTGTCGAGGCGGTGCATCTGCTGCAGATCTGGATCATGCCGGATCGTCAAGGATTGACGCCGGGTTATCAGCAAAAGGAATTTCCGCTGAAAGACAAGCTGGGGCGCTGGTGTCTGCTGGCTTCACCCGATGCTGGGCAAGGCTCGTTGTTGATTCATCAGGACGCGCACGTGTCCGCCGCGCTACTGGATGGCGCGGAGACGCTGGGTTACCCCATCGGGGCTGGGCGGAAAATCTATCTGCATGTCGCGCGCGGCACGCTCAGCGCGAACGGGCAAACCCTCAGTGCCGGAGATGCTCTGATGTTCAGCGACGAAGCGGTGGTTGCACTGAGTGACGCGCAGGATGCGGAGGTATTGCTGTTTGATATGGCGTAGGGTGAACAACAGATTCCCCGCCGCCATTAAAGTCCGGCTATGCCGGGAAAAACGCTTTAGAAGCGTAGCGGGCAAGCCAGGATGCAAGGAGCCGCGCAGCGCGCAACGAGACATATCTGTAAGATAGACGGGGCGCAAGCGAGCATGCGACACAACATAATGGCTGCGCAGCAGGTTATAAAACGTTTCTTATGTAGCGTTCTTCACCCTGATGATCCGCACTACTTCCTGTATCTTGCGCAAACTGCGCATGACGCTGGCGAGGTGCAGGCGGTTATTCACTTCCAGCGTGAAGTGCAGGGCCGTGTATTCGCCTTCGGGGGTGAAGCTGATGTTCTCGATGTTGGCCCCCGCTTCTGCGATCGCCGCGGCAACCTTTGCCAGCACGCCGCGCTGGTTGGCCGCCAATAGTTTGATGTTGACATCAAAAGCGCGGTTGATGTTCTTGTCCCATACCACATCCAGCCATTGCTCGTTGCTGCTGCGTCCTCTGCGCAGGGTCGGACAGTCGTGGGTATGGACGATCAGTCCCTGCCCGCTCTTGATCACACCGATGATTGGGTCACCCGGGATCGGGCGGCAACACTGCGCGAATTGTACTGCCATGCCTTCCGTGCCCTGTATCGTGATGGCCGGAGTGGCGGTTTCATTCGACACAGTTTCGCCGATGCTGGCCAGTTGCCGCGCCACAACCAGATTTAGGCGGCGACCCAACCCGATGTCGGCGAGCATGTCCTCGCGTGTTTTCACGCCGGTATCCCTGAGCAATTTGTTCCAGTGCGCCTCGTCGATGTCCTGGGGTTTTACGCCCAGCGCGTTCAGCGCCTGGTTGAGCAGGTGCTCGCCGAGCTGGGCGGACTCGCCGGACTGCATGGTCTTGAGAAAATGCCGGATGTTGCTGCGTGCTTTGCTGGTGGCGACGTAACTCAGCCAGGCCGGATTGGGTTTGGCGTGTGCCGCGGTGATCACTTCCACGCGATCGCCATTCCTGAGCTCGGTGCGCAATGGCACCAACTCATGGTTCACCTTGACGGCGATGCAGCGGTTGCCGATGTCGGTGTGGACGCTGTAGGCAAAGTCCACCCCGGTCGCGCCGCGCGGCAGCGAAAGTATCTTGCTTTTGGGCGTGAACACATACACCTCGTCGGGGAACAGATCCACCTTGAGGTGTTCCAGGAATTCCGATGAATCGCTGCTCTGGCTCAGGCTTTCCAGCAGATCCTGCAGCCACTGATGGGTCTTCTTGTGCAGGTCGTTGATCGAATCCTGGCTGCTCTTGTACAGCCAGTGCGAGGCGACTCCGGCGTCGGCGATCCGGTGCATATCGTGGGTGCGTATCTGGATCTCGATGGGTGTGCCAAACGGCCCGAACAGCGTGGTGTGCAGCGACTGGTAACCGTTCATCTTGGGGATGGCGATATAGTCCTTGAATTTGCCCGGTATCGGTTTGAACAAACCGTGCAGCGCGCCCAGCGCCACATAGCATGAGGCAAAATCATTCACCAGTACACGAAAGCCGTAGATATCCAGCACTTCGGCAAAAGCCAGCGATTTGCTCTGCATCTTCTCGTAGATGCTGTAGATGTTCTTTTCGCGGCCGGTGACTTCCGCCTCGATGTGATGTTCGGCCAGCTTTTGCCGTATCGATTCGAGTATCTTGACGAGTACTTCACGACGATTGCCGCGCGCGACTTTGAGCGCCTTCGACAGGACCGCATAGCGATTGGGATGCAGATGTTTGAAACTCAGGTCCTGCAATTCGCGGTAGATGTCGTTCAGGCCCAGCCGATTGGCGATCGGCGCGTAGATCTCCATGGTCTCGCGGGCGATGCGCTCGCGCTTGTCGAGCGCCATGGATTCCAGCGTGCGCATGTTGTGCAAGCGGTCGGCCAGTTTGATGAGAATGACGCGCACGTCGCGCGCCATCGCCAGCAGCATCTTGCGGAAGTTCTCCGCCTGGGCGTCTTCGCGGGTCTCGAAGCGGATCCTGTCCAGTTTGCTCAGACCTTCGACCAATTCCGCGACCGGCTTGCCGAATTTTTCCGCGACCTGTTCGGTGGTGACCTCGGTGTCTTCCACCACGTCGTGCAACAGCGCGGCGATGATCGCCTGGACATCGATGTGCAACGGGGCGAGGATGCGCGCAACGGCGATGGGATGGGAGACGTACGGATCGCCGGACTGGCGCATCTGGCCTTGGTGCGCGACACGGCTGAATTCGATCGCTACACGGACGTGTTCAACATCCTGCGGCTTAAGGTAGGTGGAGAGCTCCTCTATCAGTAGGTCTGCATCGGCCATTCAGGGGTACCTCTAAAAAACCGGGGTTGCAGGCAAGCCGCGCAGCGGATGCACGCAAATTCTTTTCCACGCCTTGCTGACGATTCCGCACGGGCTGCTGTTGCCCGAAGCGGAGCGGCATCCCGTTGCGGGGCATTTGGGCGAACTCTGAAATAGAGGCTCCCAAAATCACGCCGGCTATGCCTGGCCGCGGTTGAGTATTTCCTTGCCCACCTTGCCTTCGCTGATCTCGCGCAGCGCGATGACGGTGGGCTTGTCCTTGCTGTTTTCCACCAGGTGCGCTGCGCCATTCGACAACTGGCGGGCGCGATAAGCGGCGACCAGTGTCATCTCGAAACGGTTGGGGATCTGCGCCAGACATTCTTCTACGGTAATGCGTGCCATGATTTACTCCGGGTTCTGTAATTGGTTGATCAATTCCTGATGTCGGGTCAATTGCCCCGCGCTGCGCAGTTTGGCGGAAAGCACCACCGCATTGAGTTCGCGCAAAGCATCGTTCAGGTTGTCGTTGATGATAACATAATCGAACTCGGCGACATGGGCTACATCCTCGCGCACCGCCGCCATGCGCCTGGCGATCACCGCATCATTGTCCTTGCCGCGTTTTTTCAGGCGTTCTTCCAGCGCTTTCATCGAGGGCGGCAGGATGAACACACTGATGCATTCGGGGAACTGGCCGCGAATCTGGGCCGCGCCCTGCCAGTCTATCTCCAGCAGAATGTCGCGTCCCCGGCTGTTCTCGCGGCTGATCCAGGTTTGCGAAGTGCCGTAGAGATTGCCATAGACCTCGGCGCTCTCCAAAAACTCCCCGCGTTTCGCCATGGCAAGAAAAGTCTCGCTGCTGACGAAATGATAGTCCTTGCCGTCATGCTCGCCGGGACGCGGGTCGCGTGTAGTGTAGGAGACCGACACGTCGATCTGCGGGTTGATGTTGAGCAGCGCATGCACCAGGCTGGTCTTGCCCGCACCGGAAGGCGCGCTGATGATAAACAGATTTCCCGACATTATTTTATTTACTCCAGATTCTGAATTTGTTCGCGCATCTGCTCGATGAGTATCTTCATTTCCATCGCGCTGCGCGATACTTCCGCGTCCACCGATTTTGAACCGAGCGTGTTGGCTTCCCGGTTCAGTTCCTGCATCAGAAAATCCAGCCGTTTGCCCACCGCGCCGCCGTGAGCGAGGATGCGGCGCATCTCGGCAAGATGGCTGGCAAGCCGGGACAGTTCCTCATCCACATCGATCTTGCCGGCGAATATCGTGAGCTCCTGGCGGATGCGCTCGTCCCAGACATCCGGGGCGCTCTGCATCGCGTCGCGCAGACGCGTGGCGAGCTTTTGCTCATAGGCGGCGATCGCGGCAGGCACATGCGGGATCACACCGATGCGCAGTGCCTCGATCTTCTCCACGCGCTGCAGCAGGAACTCCTTGAGTTTTTCGCCTTCGCGGGCGCGCGCGGCGGAAAATTCCCGCAACGCGGTTTGCAGCAAGTCGAGCAGGGCGGCGCGCAACTCGTCGGCCGAAGCGCCGGGTGTTTCCAGCAGGCCGTTCCAGCGCAGCACGTCGGCCACGCTCAGGGATCCCGCATCCGGCAGGGCAGCCTGAACTTCCCTGTTCCACACCGCGAGTTGTTGCAGCAGATCGCGATTCAGCACGGCGGCGCTTTGCGCGGATCGCGCCGCATAGTTGATGCGGCACTCCACCTTGCCGCGCTGCAATTGTGCGGTAATCGCTTCGCGCAACATGACCTCGAAGCCGCGCAACTCATCGGCCATGCGCAACTGGATGTCGAGATAGCGATGATTGACGGCGCGCAGTTCCAGCGTCAATGAGCCGCTGTCGAGTTCAGCGCTGGCGGTGGCATAGCCGGTCATGCTCAGAATCATGGTAAGTGGCCTTCAAATAAATAGCTGTGCTTGGGCGGCGCATTATATTACGATTGCATCCTGTGAAATTATCCTATGCGCACATACTTATATGAATTTCTCGATACATCAGATCAGTAACATCGGCAATCGAAAATCCAATCAGGATCGTGTCGCTTATGCCTACAGCAGCGACGCGTTGCTGTTGGTGTTGGCGGACGGCATGGGCGGGCACTTGAAGGGCGAGCTGGCCGCGGTGGCGATCATGGATACGTTCGTCGATACATTTGAGCAGCATGCGCAGCGGCATATTCCGGATCCGATGCAGTTTCTCGTCGACAGCATGAGGCTCGCACACGAGCGCATCATGGACTTTTCACACAAAATGGGATTGGGCGGTTTCCCGGGATCGACGTGCGTGGCCGCGCTGATACAGGATGGCAAGATGTACTGGGGTCACGCCGGAGACTCTCGTCTCTATGTGCTGCGCGACGGTGCCGTATTGACCAGGACGCACGACCACTCGATAGTGTCACAGTGGCTCGAATCCGGCGTGATCAGCGCCGAGGAGGCGCGTGTCCATCCGCACCGCAACCAGATCACCAATTGTCTGGGCGGCATCGAGGACATATATTACATGGAGCAGGGCGGACCGCTCGCATTGCGATCCGGCGATATCGTGCTGCTCGGCAGCGACGGTCTGTGGGGGCCGTTTACCGACAAGGAGTTGGCCGAATCTTTCGACTCGCGCCCGGTATCGGCTGTCCTTGATGACCTGATCGTGCGCGCCCTGAAGCGCGAAAACGGGCGTTCGGACAACATCACCGGCGTGGTGTTGCGCTGGGGTAGCGGTGAAACCGCGCACGATACCGACAAGCCGGTTTGCCGCGTCCTGGAACTTCCCTAGTCCCGATGAAACCTTGATAAGGTGAAGCGGGAAACGTGGAACGACAAAACGCTTCCTCGTTTCGCCCAAGCCGCGCAGCGGCGGGTCACTTTTCACCTGTTTACTTTTTTCCTTCCTTTGCGAGCTTACTATGCGTCCCAGCCAAAGATTACCTGACCAGTTGCGTGAGATACGCATCACCCGCAGCTATATCAAACATGCCGAAGGCTCGGTGCTGATCGAGTGCGGCGACACCAAAGTCATCTGCACCGCCAGTGTCGAGGAACGCGTGCCGCCGCATAAAAAAGGCAGCGGCGAGGGCTGGGTCACCGCGGAATATGGCATGCTGCCGCGCTCCACCGGCGAGCGCATGAGTCGCGAAGCCGCCAAGGGCAAGCAATCGGGCCGCACCCAGGAGATCCAGCGGCTGATCGGGCGCAGCCTGCGCGCCGTGGTCGATCTGAAAAAATTGGGTGAGCGCACCATCCAGATCGATTGCGACGTGATCCAGGCCGACGGCGGCACCCGCACCGCCAGCATCACCGGCGCGTTCGTTGCGCTGTACGATGCGGTGAGGAATTTGCTCGGCAAGGGTCTGATCAAGGAATCCCCGCTCAGGGATTACATCGCCGCGATCTCCGTCGGGATCTACCGCGGCGCGCCGGTGCTGGATCTGGATTACCTTGAAGACTCCGAATGTGATACCGACATGAATGTGGTGATGCTGGGCAGCGGGCACTTCGTCGAAGTGCAGGGTACCGCGGAAGGGCATCCGTTCAGCCGCGACGAGATGGATATCCTGCTGGAACTGGCGAAAGTCGGTATCGCCGAGTTGATCGGGATGCAGCGGACGGCGCTGGAGCAGGACTGATTTCAATTCCGGCAGGGGCACGGCGCGCCTTGCCGCTACCTTTTGAACTATGCAAAAACTCGTCATCGCTTCCAACAATCCCGGCAAGTTGCGCGAATTCCAGTTTCTGCTGCAGCCGCTCGGTATCGAGGTGCTGACGCAGGCACAGCTCGGTATCGTGGAAGCGGAAGAACCGCACGTCACTTTCATCGAGAATGCCCTCGTCAAGGCGCGCCACGTCAGCCTGTTGAGCGGCCTGCCCGCGCTGGCGGACGATTCAGGCATCTGCGTCACTGCGCTGGACGGCGCGCCCGGCGTGCTGTCTGCGCGCTATGCCGGAGACAACCCCAGGTCGGATAAGCGCAACAACGAAAAACTGCTGCGGGATATGCAGGGCGTGGCGGATCGCCGCGCGCATTACTACTGTGTGCTGGTGCTGCTGCACCATGCCGGCGATCCGCAACCGCTGATCGCCGAAGGCGAATGGCACGGCGAGATCGCCCTGCAGCCCGCCGGTGACGGCGGCTTCGGCTACGACCCGCTGTTCTGGTTGCCGCAGCTCGGCAAGACCAGCGCGCAACTGGAGCGCGAGCAGAAGCATGCCGTCAGCCATCGCGGCAAGGCGTTGCGGTTGTTGCTGGAAAGATTGGAGGCGATGCAGGGGTAACAGCGGGTTGATCTTCGGCAGGGTGTTATTGCGCCGACTTTATACGATTGCCGCCGTCGTCCCTGGCAAGCCGTAAGGCTTCTTCGGCACGGGAAAACAGGCCAGCCAAAGTATCGTCCGGACGAATCTGGCTGATACCTATGGATATGGTGACAGAGGGCAATGCATCGCCGCTCGGCAGCACGACCAGCGACTGACTGACGGCCGCCTTCAGTCTTTCTGCGGCAGTGCCGGCATCAGGCAGTGATGTGTTCGGTAAAAAGATCGCGAATTTTTCCCCGCTGTGGCGTCCCGCCTGGTCGTCCGGGCGCATACAGGCCAGTATCGTGTGAGCGATATCCCGCTGCGCCTGATCGCCGCCAAGTTGCCCGTGTCTCTCGGTAAATTCCTGGAACTGGTCCATCTCCAGTATCAACAGGCAGCTTGGTTTTTTGCCCACGATGCCGCGCCGCAAATGGCGGTCGAATTTTTCCTGCGTCCAGTGCTGATTGAAAAGCCCGGTCAGCTCGTCCACCATCGAGTCTCCGGAAAATCCCTGCTGCTGCTCAAGGTTCTCTGCCGCGACCTGGTTGGTATTGCGAATACGGCTGGTCAATATGTTCAGCATGTTATGCGCGGCCGCATGGGAACTGTTGATCAGCTCCCACATGGCGGCATGATCGATGGCAAGCAGTTTGCAGTCTGTGGCGGCGATGACGTAGGCCGAAACAGGCGCGTCCCCCAGCATGGACATCTCCCCGACGCATTCCCCCTCGCCCATGATGGCGATCGGTTCGGCATCAGACACCTTTGCCTGGATGCGCAAGCGACCGGAAAGGATTATGTAGATTGTGTTGTTGGGCTGTCCGGGAACCAGCAGCACCTGGCCGGAAGCCAGCGGGTGGAGCCTGGAATCGTTCAAATGCTTGGCGAGCAAGTGACCGGGTATGCCAAGGAACAAGGGCGCTGATTCCAGTACATTGAGGATCTCGGGAGAGTGGACCATGTCATTGCCCTATGTGCGGTTGATTCATCTATAGTAGCGGCGATACTCCGGTGCGGAACGTTCACCGGTGCGGTATTGTAAGACAACAACCATACCGCGGGGCAGCCGTTATCATTATGCCTTCAAAATATGGCAAGCCGGTTTCCCCTGTGACCCTGACTTATTGCGGAGCGCACAGCGCATCCTGCATACTCGCTCTATGACCAGCCACCCACTGCAACCCGTCGCCCTGAAATCGCAAGCCGTGAATTTTCAGGCCTTGCCGCCGCTGTCGCTGTATATCCATATTCCCTGGTGCGCGCGCAAATGTCCGTATTGCGATTTCAATTCGCATGAGGCGCGCGGATCCGTTCCGGAACAGCAATATGTTGCAGCCCTGGTCCGCGATCTGGAGCTGGCCCTGCCACAGATCTGGGGGCGCAAGGTATATACGGTGTTCTTTGGCGGCGGGACGCCCAGCCTGTTGAGCGGGGAAAGCGTCGCGGAGATATTGCGCCAGGTGCGCATGTTGCTGCCGCTGGACATCAACGCCGAGATCACGCTGGAGGCCAATCCCGGCACGGTCGAGGCGGATCGCTTTGCGGCCTATCGGGAGGCGGGGGTGAACCGTCTGTCGATGGGCATCCAGAGCTTCAACGATACGCATCTGCGGGCGCTGGGGCGCATCCACTCAGCCGATGAAGCCAGGCGCGCGATCGCCATCGCCCGGCAGCATTTCGACAACATCAACCTCGACCTGATGTATGCGCTGCCCAACCAGACGCTGGACCAGGCGTTGCAGGATGTGCAAACCGCGCTGACTTTCGCGCCGCAGCATCTGTCCTGCTATCACCTGACGCTGGAGCCGAACACGCTGTTCTATCGCAACCCGCCGTCGTTGCCGGACGATGATCTGGGCAGCGACATGCAGCAGCGCATCGAGGAACTGCTGGCGTCACACGGCTACCAGCACTACGAGACTTCGGCCTTTGCCCAGACTAAACGCCGTGCCAAACACAATCTTAATTACTGGCAGTTCGGCGATTATCTGGGCATAGGCGCGGGCGCGCACAGCAAGCTGAGCTTTCCCGGTAAAGTGCTGCGCCAGGCGCGCTACAAACAGCCGCAAGCATATATGCAGCAGGCCGGCAAGGACGCGCCGGTACAGACCGAACACGAAGTCAGCCGCGACGAGCTGGGCTTCGAATTCATGATGAATGCGCTGCGCCTGAACGAGGGCTTCGACAGCGTGCTGTTCAGCGAGCGAACCAGCCTGCCGTTGCTCGGCATCCAGCGCGAGTTGGCGGAAGCCGAACGGCGCGGGTTATTGGTCAGGGATCATCGGCACATCGCCCCGAGCAAGCTTGGGCAGCGGTTCCTGAATGATCTGCTGGAGATATTCCTGCCGCGCTAGCCGGTTAAAAACTTCGCCCGTCCACCTGCTTGATCTTGAGCGCGGACAGATCCACGTTTTCCAGGCAACGCACATTGATGCTGAACATTTCGACCCCGTTGTGCGAGCCGGTGCCCATCGGTGCGCAGCCGCACACAGCGCAGAAATGGTGATTGATTCTTTTTTTGCCGAATTGGTAGGTGGAAAGATTGCTCTCCGGTGTGATGAACCGCACCTGCGAGCGCGCTACAAACCAGCGCAATGCCCCGAGCCTGCTGCAGATGGAGCAATTGCACTGTTTCATGCTGTGCAGGTCTCCCTCGACTTCAAAAACGATGTGGCCGCAGTGGCAGCTACCCTGGTAGAGCATGATGTGTCCTCCTGAAGGTTGATAAAAGTCGGGGCATCCATCAAGCCATGACCATCTCAAATGACCATTGAACTCTTTAATCCTGCGCGCTGACCTGTGCTCCGTCAAACCCGCACTGCCGCCACGCTTCAAACACCGCCACGGCCACCGTGTTGGATAAATTGAGACTGCGATTTTCCGGCAGCATCGGGAGTCGCACACGCCGGTTGCCATCGAATCCGGCCAGCACTTCGGCGGGCAGTCCGCGGCTCTCCGGGCCGAACAGGAATGCGTCCCCCGGTCGGTAGCGTACCTGGTGAAAGGCTTGTGCTCCCTTGGTGGTGAGCGCGAACACGCGCACAGGATCGAATGCCGACAGGCAATCCGTCAAAGTGTCATGCACGCGCAACTGCGCGAACTCGTGGTAATCCAGCCCGGCGCGCAGCAGTTGTTTGTCTTCCAGCGTGAAGCCGAGCGGCTTGATCAGGTGCAAGCGGCAGCCGGTGTTGGCGCACAGGCGGATGATATTGCCGGTGTTGGGCGGGATTTCGGGCTGATACAGAATCACGTGAAACATAAAAAAACCCCGCTAAGTCCTTGTCATCATCGCGAAAAACGGCTAACTTCCGCCCCTGTGAAAGTTGCGTCTCGGAATAATCTACTCAGGGGAGAATTATGGCGCGTCCGGAGAAAGTTCGCTTAGGCGATTTGCTGGTACAGCAGAAACTCATTTCGCAGGACCAGCTCAAGTTTGCGCTTGAGCAGCAGAAGCGCAGCGGACGCAAGCTGGGGCGCGTGCTGGTGGACAACGCCTTCGTCACCGAGGAGAACATCTCCGAGGCGCTCGCCAAGCAATTGAACATCCCCTACATCAACCTCAAGTACTACCACATCAATCTCGAGCAGGTCAGGCTGCTGCCGGAAAATCAGGCGCGGCGTTTCCGCGCGATCGTGCTGGAAGAGCGCAATGGCATGCTGCTGGTCGGCATGGCCGATCCGACCGATCTGTTCGCCTTCGATGAGATCGCGCGCATCGTCAAGCGCGATATCGATGTGGCGGTGGTCACCGAAGGCCAGTTGCTGGAAAGCATCGACCGCGGTTACCGGCGCACCGAGGAGATCACCGGCCTGGCCCGCGAACTCAGCGAGGACATCGGCGACACCTATGTGGACTTTGGGGCGCTGACCGACAGTGTCGGCACCGAAGAAGCGCCGGTGGTCAAGCTGCTGCAGAGCATGTTCGACGATGCCACGCAGATCCGCGCCTCCGACATACACATCGAGCCGCAGGAAGGCCGGGTGATGATACGCTTTCGCATCGACGGCGCGCTGCATCTGCAGACCGAGGCCGACAGCAAGATCGCTCCCGCGCTGGTGTTGCGGCTCAAGCTGATGTCCGGACTGGATATCTCCGAAAAACGCCTGCCGCAGGACGGACGCTTCCATGTGCGGGTGCGCGAGCACGGCGTGGATGTGCGTATCGCCACCTGTCCCACGCAGAACGGCGAATCGGTGGTGATGCGGCTGTTGCGCCAGGATGGCGGGATGGTCGGCCTGGACAAGCTGGGTATGCCGCCCGACATGCTCAAACGCTTCCGCGAGATCATCCGCCGCAGCAACGGCATGATACTGGTGACGGGGCCGACCGGCAGCGGCAAGACCACCACACTTTATTCCGCCCTGGCCGAGATCAACACCATAGACCAGAAGATCATCACCGTGGAAGATCCGGTGGAATACCGCTTGCCCGGCATCAATCAGGTGCAGGTCAACGAAAAGATCGACCTGACATTTACGCGCGTGTTGCGTTCCGCTTTGCGCCAGGATCCCGATGTGATCCTGGTCGGTGAGATGCGCGATGCGGAGACCGCGCAGATCGGCCTGCGCGCCGCGATGACCGGCCACCTGGTGTTTTCCACGCTGCATACCCGCGATGCCGCCGGTACCCTGTTCCGTCTGGTGGATATGGGCACGCCGCGCTATATGGTGGCTTCCTCGGTGCAGGCGGTCATCGCGCAGCGGTTGCTGCGGACCGTGTGCGGGAGTTGCAGCGAGCCGCATATCCCCACGCCGCAGGAAATCGAGTGGTTGAAGGCGGAGGGTGTGTCACCCGACCAGTACGGCGGCCTGCTGCACGGGCGGGGTTGCTCGCATTGCAACGGCACCGGTTACCGCGGCCGCACCGGCGTGTATGAAATGCTGGAAATGAACCGCGAAATGGTCGAGGCGGCGGCGCATGAGGATGCCAATCACTTCATGCAGGTCGCCGGCAAACATCTGCTCGGCAAGACCATCCTGTCCCACGCGCTGGAGCAGATGAAACTGGGCCGCACCACGATATCCGAAGTGATGCGCATCAGTAATCAGGTAGAGGATTAGCCGTGGCGGTGTTTGCCTACAAGGGACGCAACGGGCGCGGTGACCTGGTCGAAGGCACGCTGGACGGCGATGACAGCGGCGTGATCGCCGACCAGTTGATGAATAACGGTATCACCCCCGTCGAAGTCATACCGTTTCGCGGCATCGGCGGCGGCGAAACGAACAAGCCGGACTGGTTCAAGAACCTGTTCACGGACAAGCAGGTCACCCAGCTCGACCTGATGCTGTTCAGCCGCCAGATGTACACCCTGCTAAAGGCCGGCGTCCCGATCATGCGCGCTCTGGCCGGGCTGCAGGAATCCGCGCGGAACCCGGTGTTCTCGGTGATGCTTCAGGACTTGCGCGAAAGTCTGGACAGCGGCCGCGAACTCAGCACCGCGATGCGCCGCCATCCCAAAGTGTTCTCCGCGTTTTATGTCAGCATGGTGCAGGTCGGGGAGATGACCGGCATGCTGGATGAGACTTTCATACGCCTGTATGACTACCTCGAATTCGAGCGGGACATGCGCGAACGCATCAAGACCGCGATGCGCTATCCCAGCTTTGTGGTGATGGCGATGGTGATCGCCATTTTCGTCATCAACCTGTTCGTGATACCCGCCTTCGCAAAAGTGTATGCGGGTTTTCATGCCGAGCTTCCCACCATCACCAAAATGCTGATCGGCTTTTCCGGTTTCATGGTGAATTACTGGCTGCTGATGCTGGCGCTGATAATCGGCGCGGCGGTGGGATTCCGCTTTTACATCAACACGCCGGATGGCCGTTACAAGTGGGACAAGTACAAATTCAAGCTTCCTGTGGTCGGGCCGATCATCCTGAAATCCGCCCTGTCGCGTTTCGCGCGCGGCATGGCGCTCTCATTCAAGAGCGGGATGCCGATCCTGCAGGGAATGAACGTGGTCAGCATGGTGGTGGACAATGAATTCATGCGCAGCCGCATCGAACAGATGCGCGATGGCGTGGAGCGCGGCGAGAGCATCTTGCGCACCGCCGCCGCCGCCGGGGTGTTCAACCCGGTGGTGTTGCAAATGATCTCGGTGGGCGAGGAAAGCGGTGACATGGACAGCATGATGTTCGAGGTCGCCGAGATGTACGAGCGCGAAGTCAAATATGAAGTCGCGACCCTCAGCGCAAAGATCGAACCGATCCTGATCGTCGCGCTCGGTATTCTGGTGTTGATCCTGGCCCTCGGCGTGTTCCTGCCGATGTGGGACCTAGGCAAAGCGGCGATGCACCGATGAGAATTCAGGAGGCGGGATTCGGGATGCGGGATGCGGGCGGTATACACCGCACGGCGGGTTCAACTCAATCCCGCATCCCGCATCCCGAATCCACAAGGGGCTTCACGCTGATCGAGCTGATCATCGTCATCATCATCATCGTGACCCTGATGGGGCTGTTCATGAACCGGGTGATGTACTATCAGGAGCAGGCCGAAAAGGTCGCGATGGAAGAGGTGGCTGGCGCGATACAAAGCGCGCTGATCCTGCAATACGGACAGATCCTGACGCGCGGCAAGCCGTCCGATGTGGCGGCGTTGGCCCAGGACAATCCGATGAACTGGCTGCAGAAAAGGCCGCGCAATTATTCCGGTGAATTCTACGACCCCACGCCGCTGGCCGTGGAGTCCGGCAACTGGGTATTCGATCTCAAGGCGCGCGACCTGGTCTATGTGGTGCGCAATACCAATTACTTCAAGCCGGGCAAGGATGGCAAGAAATGGATACGTTTCCACGTCGCAGTGAACCATGAGGCCTCGCGCTTGCCCTCGCTACAAGATGCCCCGCATGAATTGACCGGCACACTGTTCGAGCCGATCGAGCCGTATTCGTGGTTCTGATGAACTCCTCCTTATCCACTGCTCGTACCCCCATCCTACCTTCCCGCAAGGGGGGCGGAACGGGTATGGCTCTAATGAACTATCTGGATGAAAACTTATTACCATGACCACTGACCCGGTTGACATCTTCCTGTGGCGTGCCCTGGCGATCTTCCTGCTGATAGGCGCGCTGCTCGGCATATCGCTCGGGCTGTTGCTGATCATCAGGCCCGGGCAACTGGGGAGTGTCAATCGCGTGGCGAATCGCTGGATCTCGACACGCCACATCAGCAAGATGATGGATCACAGTATCAGCATCGAGCACTGGTTTTTTCAGCATCATCGCGTGGCGGGACTGGCCGCGGTGCTTGGGGCGATCTATATCTTCACCTACTTTGGCCTGTTGTTCGACAAGGCAAACATGCTGCGACGCATGAGCAGCATGGTCCCGCCCCGATTGCTGGACGGATTGCTCGATGCGCTGGTGCTGGGCGCGCTGATCGGCGCGGCGGCCGCGCTGATGGTGGGGTTGTTCCTGTGGCTGCGCCCCAGCATGCTGCGCGGCCTCGAGGAAGACGCCAATCTCTGGGTATCCTCGCGCAAGGCCACGAAAATACTGGATGTGCCGCACGACCAGGTGGATCGCTTCGTGGCGCGCCATGCGCAAAAAGCCGGCTGGCTGCTGTTGCTGGGCAGCATCTATCTGTTTCTGGTGCTGTTCCGTCTGTTGGCGTAGCGCGACCGTTGGTCGGTTAGCGGGCTATGGCGGTTGCGTTCCCATCCGGCTTCGCCTACAGTGCGCCGCATCTCGTCAAATTCTTGCTGCGGCAAGGAGTTGGGAGATGAAGTTAAAGTTCTCAATAACGGGGCTGCGGCCTCAAAACTTAGGAGATTCAAAATGAAACAACAAGCTGGTTTTACATTGATCGAACTGATCATGGTGATCGTGATTCTGGGCATTTTGGCCGCCACTGCGTTGCCGAAGTTCGTTAATCTGTCCAACGATGCGAATATTGCGGCGATCAAGGGGGTGGCAGGGTCATTGGCTTCCGCCGGTTCCATCAATTATGGTGTGTATCAAATTCGTCCCGCTTCGGGTACGGCAGCAGCTACTGGTGCTGCCTGTTTAGGAGTGGCGACTGCCATACTGCAAGGCGGTGTTCCCTCCGGTTATGTGGTTGCCGGTACCATACCGGACTGCACCGTAGATACCACCCCGACGTCGACAGGTACCCAGGCGGCCTATGTACAGGCAACCAGCTAATAAGGTACAGCCGGCGCAGGCTGCAATAAGTGCAGTGCATTGCACCGGACAATGGAAATGAACAAGGGAGGCTTCGGCCTCCCTTGCTTTTTGCCCAGGGTTTGCGGTTTTTGCTACACTGCGTACCCATGCCAACAGGCCCAAAGGACATGAATTTGAGTTCCGAGCAAGTCGAAGCAATCAAGCCGAAGGCCGGACATTATTTCGGTGCGCGGGTAGGGGCTTGGCTGTCCGGTTCACGCATCGGTGCCAATCAGCGCGGCTTCACCCTGGTCGAACTGATCATGACGATGGTCATCATCGGCATTCTTGCCGCCGTGGTTGCCCCGCGTTTTTTCGACAACAACGTTTTTCAATCACGCGGTTTTGCCGACCAGGTGCAGGCCTCGTTGCGCTACGCGCAGAAAGTCGCTGTCGCGCAGCGCACCACGGTTTGTGTAAGAACCACGGCGACCGAAATCGGCCTGTATGCGGCGGGCTGCATGGCACCGCTTAACGTGCTTACCACGCAACTGTGCCCCACCGACGGACTTGAATATCAGCACAAACGTTGTGCGCCAGCGGGGATAACGATCACCGCAGGCCTTGGGGATTTGAATTTTACCGCTCTGGGCAGCACGCCCGTGCAAACAATCTACCGGGTGAGTGACTACGCAACACCCGTCACGGTGGAGGCCGAGACCGGCTATGTGCACTCTCCATAGACAGCGCGGCATCAGCCTGATCGAGCTGATCATGTTCATCGTCATCGTCAGCGTCGCGCTGGCGGGGATACTGCTGGTGATGAACACGGTGACCAAATCCAGTGCCGATCCGCTGATACACAAGCAGGCACTGGCGATCGCCGAATCGCTGCTGGAAGAAGTCGAGTTGATGCCGTTCACGCTGTGCGATCCGGATGATGGTGCGGCGGCATCCGCAGTCGTTGCGGCCGACTGCGGCACAGTTGCGCCGGTCGTCGGTGCCGAGGGTCCGGGGACAGAAAACGATGTGTCGCGCTATGACGCGACTTTTCCATACGACAATGTCAGCGACTATGCCGGATTCGGCATGGCTGCGGGCGCGCTGCTGGATATTACCGGCGCTGCAGTCGGACCGGCCGGCTATGCGGTAGCGGTGGCCGTGACAGAAAATGGCATACCCGCTGTCGGTGCGGCTCCTGCCATCGCTGCTGTCGAGGCGTTACTCATCACGGTGACGGTGACCGGCCCGGACAGTATGCCCGTGGTTGTTGAAGGCATCCGCACCCGTTATTCGCCGAATCCATGATAAGCCGACAAAAACAACCGGGCTTCACGCTGGTCGAGATGATCATGGTGATCATGATCACCGGCATCATCGGCGGCATCGTCGCGGTGTTCCTCAGGGCGCCGATACAGCAGTATATGGATGTATCGCGGCGCGCCGACATGACCGACATCGCCGATACCGCACTGCGCCGTGTCACGCGCGATCTGCGCCTGGCCTTGCCGAACAGCGTGCGCGTGACGGGCGCGTGCGGAGGGGCGGGAACCGCGTGCTTTGTCGAATTCCTGCCCACCACGGGCGGCGGTCGCTATCGCCGCGATGCTCCGGGCGACAGTCTTGATTTCACGGCGGCAGATCCTTCGTTTGAAGTGCTGGGCGCCATGCCCGCTTTTACGGCGGGCGATCAAGTGGTGGTTTACAACCTGGGCATCGCCGGTGCGGATGCTTATGCGGGCGATAATCGAACCGCATGGGGTTCTACCGCCGCGCCTGTGGTCAACATCACAGCCATGCTGTTTCCATTCGAATCGCCCGGTGCGCGCTTTCAGGTGATTTCCAGGCCGGTCACTTATGCATGCGCGCCCACGGCAGACGGGGTGAATGGCACGCTGACGCGCTATTCGGGTTACCCGATCGCCGCGGTGCAGCCTTCCGCGGAGCCGATAGCGGGGGCGGTCAGCGCGCTGCTGGCGACCAACGTCAGCGATTGCCGTTTTGCCTACGATCTGCTGGCGGCCGCCGACGGCCTGGTGACCATGCGCCTGGCGATCACTAAAGACGCTGAGACGGTCACGCTGTATAACTCCACCCATGTGAGCAATGTGCCATGATGAAAAACAGCAGCGGGGATTTGGGATTCGGGATTGAAGAGCGGGTTGAGGCGCGCTCTTCACTCCGCGTTACACGTTCCCGCCAGCAAGGTTTTAGCTTGGTTTCGGCGATCTTCCTGCTGGTGGTGATCGCCGCGCTTGGTACGTTTGCCGTTACGCTTTCCACCACCCAGCAACAAAGTGCCGCGCTGGATCTGATGGGAGCGCGGGCCTACCAGGCGGCGCGGGCCGGAATTGAATGGGGCGCGTATCAGCTGCTGCGCAGCGGCGGAGGATGCGGGGCGGCAGCGCAGACCCTGCCTGCGGGAACATTACCAGGCACCCTGTCCGGTTTTGACGTGGACGTGGCTTGCACTTCCAGCACGGCCAGCGAAGCCGCTGCGACGGTCACGATGTATCAACTGACCTCGACCGCACAGCAGGGCACGGTGGCGACACCGAATTACGTGCAGCGGCAGATGAGTGTGACGATCGCGCAGTAACACCAACCGGTTGGTATGAAGCTTGGGCAGAGAACAATAATGGGCCGGGAGACGGATATGCCTGCAGGACAAATGTTGTCAACCACAGTGAAATTGGCTGCCAATTTGAGTGCTGACAATGCACAGGAATTGGCGCGCGACAGCTGTTTAATTGCCAGTGGGCGGTTTCTTTCCGCCGTTGTGCTGTTGATGGGAATGAGCAGCGCGGCGGTGGCAGTAACGGTAACCGCAAGTCCCGCTACCTGTTCGAGCGTGGCGGGTATTGGCACGGTGGCCTGGACGAATCCCACCCGGGCGGTTTCGAGCAATAACAGCTTTGCGACGGCTTCAGTTGATGGCACAACCACACGTTTCCTGCAATGCTCGGGATATGGCTTTGCCATCCCCGCAGGGGCAACCATTGACGGCATTACCGTCAATGTCGAGCGGAAATCTTCCAGCACAGCCAATGGCGGTAGCGCTGATGCCGCGATGCGTCTGGTCAAGGCAGGGACGATAGGTGCGACAGACAATTCCACGGGGACAACTTATACAACTTCGGATGTCACAGAGGCGCATGGCAGCTCGACTGATTTGTGGGGGACAACATGGACAGTCGCGGACATAAATAACGCCAATTTTGGTGCGGCATTTGCGGCAACCAAGGCAAGCGGCACCGGTGGAGCGCATACGGTCAGTGTGGATCATGTTCAGATTGTGGTGGACTACACATTGTTGCCTGTCGTTTCATCGATCAATCTTGCCAGCGCTGATCCAACATCCCCGGCCGCGTCTGTTTCCTGGACGGTGGACTTCAGCACCGGTGTAACTGGCGTGGATGCCGCGGATTTTGCGCTGGTTCAGGCCGGGGGAGTAAGCGGTGCGGCTATCACTTCGGTAACGGGTAGCGGGTCGACCTGGACGGTTACCGCAAACACCGGTAGCGGCACCGGCACGCTGGGGCTCAATCTTGTCGACAACGATACGATTGCAGATGGCGGCAGTATCCCGCTTGGTGGTGCGGGAGCGGGTAACGGGAGCTTCACCGGTCAGATCTACACAGTTTCCCCACCGTTCTGCTCGCCTCCGTCGAACATCCCGGTGGGCGTGACGGTTACCTGCCAGTGTGACACCTTCGGGCGTGCCGCCCTTAATCCATCCACCATATTTGGTGGCAATTGGGTGGCGACGACCAGCGACGCGACGGGCATCGTGCCGCGCATTGTCAATTCCGGCTATCTGCGGTTGACGGAAAGTACCGGCAACAATGCCAAGGCCGCTACCGTGCCGGGTATCTTCCCGGCGGCAGGCAACTATATCTCGGTGGAGTTCAAACACTATGCCTATAACGGCAGCGGTGCGGACGGGATTGCCGTGACGCTGTCGGATTATGCGGTTCCCGCACAGCCGGGCGCGTTCGGTGGTTCGTTGGGATATGCAAACCAGACCAGCATCAACGGTTTCGCAGGGGGCTGGATAGGCGTGGCGCTGGATGAATACGGCAACTACCAGAATCCGACGGAAGGGCGTCACGGCGGGCCGGGTTTTATCGTGCAATCGGTGGGCGTGCGCGGCTCCGGTTCGGGTCTGGTGGGTTACCCCTGGCTCAAAGGCACGGCAAATCTGACCACGGTGGCGCCGAATGTCGGCATCGACAACCGAACTTCCACCACGCCTTCCCTGGGCGACTTTTACCAGGTGATCGTGGATTCACGAGGCAATAACGGGGTGAGCGGCCCGGCACTGGTCAGTGTGAATCGCGATATCACCGGTGTCGGCACTGCATACAGCCCGCTGATTGCGGCTTTTGATGCCTACGCCGCAGCGACGGCCGTCGGTTATACCCAGGCACCGGTACCGCAAAACTGGCAGGTATCCTTTACCGGTTCCACCGGCGGCTCCACCAATATCCACGAGATCGGCGCATTGCGTATCTGCGCACAGACCATCGTTCCCACAACGGGCGGCACACCCGGTGGTTTCAATGGCATCGATGAGGCATATACGCGCAGCGACGTGAACGCCGTATCGGGCCACCTCTATACCAAGTTGGCGGGCACGGCTTTCACCATGAAAGTGGCGGCGCTCAATGCGGCGGGCAGCGGCATTCTGACCACTTATGCGTTCTCGGGAAGCAAGACCGTAACCGTGAAACTGATCGATGACAGTGTCGGCGCCTCCTGCAATGCTTCCGCTGCGGCCTGTTCGGCCTGCGGCAAACCGGTGGTTGCATCCCAGACGATGACATTCGCGTCGGGCGATACCGGATTCAAACAGTCGGGCAACTTCACCGTTCCGGCCTATGCAAATTTATTGGTGCAGATGAGCGACGGCACGACCACCGGCTGTTCTGTCGATACCTTCGCCGTGCGGCCCTCGGGCATCGCGGTGACATCGTCAAATGCGACCAATACCGCAACGACGGGCACCCCGATATTCAAGGCGGGCAGTGACAATTTCTCGCTTACCGCAACCACCACGGCGATCAGCGGCAATAGCGGTTATGCCGGCGGCGTCCCCAAGATCAACAGCGCTGCCGTTACGGCGGCCAGTCCGGCCACCGTGGCGGGTGCGTTGTCCGGCAGTTTCGCCGCCGCCATCTCAGGCGCGTCCTCGGCTACAGCGACAGGCAGTACTTTTATCTACAGCGAAGTGGGTGCATTCAATCTGCTGGGACCAAACTTTGCGATCAGCCGCATACCCGGTGTCTATGATGATGCCTGGACCGCCATAGACAGCGGCGCCAAGAACGACTGCATCTCCGGCACGACTGCGGCGGCGTATTCAAATACCAAGGATGCCAACGGCAAGTACGGCTGTAATTTTGGCATTTCGGCGAATAGCGGGGCGTTTGGCCGTTTCGTTCCGGATCATTTTGATACGGTAGTGAAATACGATATCGGATCCCGGGTATTCATGTCCTGTCCGTCCGGACTCACCTGCCCGGCATCCGGTGACCTGGTTTATGGCAACGGGTTTGTCTATTCCGGCCAGCCGTTCACCGCGCAAGTGACTGCGCGGAACGCGGCCGGAGCGGTCACGCTCAATTATGACAGTGCCAGGACTTTATCCAATGCAGTGACATTGTCCGCCTGGGATACGGCCGGTGGCGCAACTGCAAATCCCGGCGGCGGTACGCTGAGTCCCGGTGCTGTGCCTTCCACCGCGTTCAATCTGGGTGTGGCCACGACGAGCACGCCCACCTACACTTTTCCGACGACACCTGTTGCACCAACCGATATCCATGTCCGGGCGGAGTACACGACAGATAGTGTGACTTCACTGCGCGGGGTCTCCTCTATCGAGGGCGGGATCAAAGTCGTCAGCGGACGCGTCAAGATTTTCAACGCGCATGGTTCCGAGCTGTTGTCGCTGCCGATGACGGCCGCTGTGCAGTACTGGAATGCCACGAATTGGGTGACCAGCACGACTGATGATGCAACTTCATTCAACACCGCAACGGACATTGCGGCGAGCATCGTGAAGGGGCCGCTTGCCGGCGTCAGTGTGGCCGGCGCGGGTGCGGTAACCGTGGCGGGCGGCGTGAAAACTTTCACGCTGAACAAGCCGCTGGTTTCCGGCAGCGCGGATATCAGCCTGGGCGCACCGGCTTACCTGCTGGCCGGCAGCAATGTGGCGGCTGTCAATCCGAGCAAGACCGGGCGTGCCACCTTCGGCGTGTACAAGGGTGCGAACGAGTTTATTTACCTGCGTGAGAATTACTAAATCGGTTGCACCGATTTAGTAATTCTCAGCGCAAGCCAATGCGCGCAAGCGCGCTATATCGGGGCTAAAACTGCTTCGGCAGCTTTCCCCGCCAATTGTCGGGCAGGAGCGACCGGCCAAGTGGTTGATCCTTGCCAAATAGGCTGGCGGGGTTCAGTCTTGACGCGGGATATGGTGCGACCGGATGCGGGGTGCATCGATGTTGTGGGTGTACAGCCTGTCATCCGTGGCGCCGGCGGGTAGGGTGGTGACACCGAACCGCGTCGGTCGGCTGATCAGTGTCACCATCGCGCAGCGGGTCACGGAGGATAGAAAATGAAACAAGCAAATTATTGGATGGGTGCGCTACTGCTGGCATTGGCCTGGTCCGGCGAAGCAATGGCTGCGGTATGCACCAGCATGAGCGCGGGTGACTGGAATGTCGTCGCGCGCTGGAGTTGCGGGCATATTCCAGTGGCGGCGGATACCGTGGTGATCGCGCACAACGCGGTCCGGATGCGCGGCAACTACACTGTGGCGGGAATCACGATCAATGCGGGCGCGGTGTTGAACGATGACGGCAACGACCTGACCGTGAACGGCAATGTCGTCATCAACGGGCAACTGGGCACCAATCAGGGCGGGGCGCTCAGGATGAGAACAGCGGGCGCGACGCTGTCCGGCACCGGCATCGTCAAGGATCTCACCATTGAGATCGATGCGGCGAATATCACCATCCCGGCAGGATCGTCGCTGGATTTTGATCCGAACGCGGAGATCGATGTCGGCGCCAATATGGCGGGCAGCCTCATCATTGACGGCACCGTAACCGCAGCGACGCAGACGGCGGGGGATCGCGTCATTCGCGTTTCCAGCGGCGGCGCGCTGACTATCGGAACAAGCGGAGTGGTCAATGCGCCCAATTCCAGGCTGGAAGTCAGGACGAATGCCTCCGTGCTCAACAACGGCAATATCACGGTGAGAGAATTGCGCGGGCGGACCGGCACGCCCGCCCCCGTGTTCACACAGGGCGCAAATTCAAACCTGACCCTCGGCATCGCATCATGCGTTGCCGCCAGACCATGCACATTCAATGCTTCGGCTGCGGGCAACACCGTCACCTACAACGGCACCTCGACGGTGATCGCGCCGACCGCGGCGGGATATTGGAATCTGGCCGGCACGATCTTCCCGGGGGCGTGTCCCATCGCTTACACGGTCAGCGGCACCAATCCCTGCCCGGCAGGCAGCAGCTCCATCACGAGCAGTCCCACTTCCTGTTCTTCGGTCACCGGGGTCGGCACGGTCGCCTGGACCGCTCCGGGCAACGCGATCTCCAGCAACAATGTCTATGCTACTGCCGGGTTGGTCGGCGGCGTCACCAGCAACTACCTAAATTGCACCGGTTTCAATTTCAGCGCCATTCCTGCGGGCGCCACCATCACCGGCATCACCGTCTCAGTGGAACGCAAGGCCAGCCGCACTACCCGCATCCGCGACGCTTATGTCTACCTGATCAAGGGCGGCGTCATCAGCACCGCGCTGAATGGAGCGACAGCGAACTCATATACCACCACCGATGTGGTCGAAGCGCATGGCGGAGCGGGCAACCTGTGGGGGACGACGTGGATACCGGCGGATGTCGCGGCGGCAAATTTTGGCGTGGCCTTCGCTTCGATCAATTACTCGACATGGCCCACCGTCCGCACCGCCAGCGTGGACCACATTTCCGTCAAGGTGGATTACACGTCGGCGACGCTGCACCATGTCAGCATCAATGCCCCCGCGATTGCGATGTCGCTGACCGAAGCCCCGGTGGCGATTGCGCCGCATACTTCGACGCACGGTGCGATCACGGCGGCGGGTACGCTGAATCTTTCCACCAGCACCGGCACGGGGGACTGGACGATAGGTTCGGGAACGGGCACGCTGACGCCGGGTGCGGCCAACAGCGGTCTGGCGACCTACACGTTCGGGGCGGCAGAAAGTTCGGCCACGCTGGGTTTCATTGCGCAGTCTGCGGGAACCGTGACATTGAACGTGGCCGATTCCGGCGGGGCGGATATGCTGCTGAGCACGCCGGTTGGCGAGAAAGCCAACGTCATCACATTCAGTTCGGCATCGTTCGTCTTCACCAGTAGCGCATGCATCCATAACGTTACATTCGGCACCCCAGGTCAATGCACAACGGTGGCGTGGTCGCCACGCATCGCCGGACAGGCTCTCGGTAATATCTACATCACGTCGGTGAATGCAGCCGGCGTCCCTACACGGCTGCATACCTCGGCGGTAAGGACGCGCAACATGCAGTTCGGGCTATCTTGCCACGACCCCATCGCCAACGCGGGCGTGCAGGCGACATTCTCGGCTACGGCTGTCGCATTGCCGCTGTGTCAGGCGAACGGGGCGACACCGGTTACCTGGACCGCTGCGGTGACGCTCTCTTTCCCGGGCGGCAGTCCTTCCGTCGGCCCATACAGTTTCAATTATGCCGACGTGGGCAAAGTGGAACTGTGGATGCGCAACAGTGCCGCAACCACGGAGTTGGGTTCCAGCGGCGTATTCGTGGTCAAGCCAGCCGGGTTCACGCTTTCCAACATCATACGTACCAGCGATAGTGTCGCTAATCCGGGCGCGGTCAATGCTGCGGGTGCCGCTTTCGTCAAGGCGGGTGAGGTTTTCACGATGAGCGTGACGGCGGTCAACGCGGCAGCGGTGGCGACACCCAATTACGGCAAGGAGGTCACGCCGGAAAGCGTCAAGCTGACGCCCGCGCTGGTGGCGGGATTGGGGTTGACCAACAATCCGGCAGTGAGCGGCAGCTTCAGCGCGTTCGCCGGCGGCGTGGCGACGGGCACGGCATTCAAGTGGGACGAAGTGGGCATCATCACGCTCACGCCCAGCGTGGGCGATGCCGATTACCTGGGCGCAGGCGGTGTGACGGGCACGGCCAGCGGCAACGTAGGACGGTTCAGCCTGGGCAAATTCGCCTTGCAGAACATTGCGCTCGATAACCGTGCCGACCTGTGTCAAGGCGGCACCCTCGTATCGGATGGCGTAACAGCGTGCGCGCCGGCGTTCACTTACATGGGTGAAGAAATAGACGCCAACTTTACGCTGGCACCCATGAGCATGAACAATACTGCCGTGCAGAACTATGTGGATTCCGCCATCGCCGCGAACGACTTCGCCAAGCTCGATCCGACCACCTTCGCCAACCTGAATATGGCGGCGGTGGACAGCACGACGGCGGGCGGCCCGTATTATCTGACGGCGCGAGTCTCCAACGCAGCCATGCCGGTGGTTACTTGCGCGTCCTCACCTTGTTTCCAGTCGGGCAGCGCCGATGTGATTGCGCCATTCACCCTCAGCCGCAACGTTGCGCCGGACGGCGCCTATGGCGCCGTGGAAGTCGGTATCGCGCCGGTCGATAGTGACGGTGCCCGTGTGGAAGGTGCTGGCGCTACGCCGGGTCTGTGCAACAACCCCAATGCGGCCGATTGCTACGATCTGGATATCGATGCCTTGGCGGGTAATGACCGGGCGCTACTGGCGGCCACCGAATTCCGCTATGGCAGCATGAAGTTGTCCAATGCGCACGGTTCGGAATTGTTGCCTTTGCCGATAACCGTGACCGCGCAATACTGGAACGTCACAGCTTATGTCACCAATACGCTGGACGATCTCACCAGTTTTCCTGCGATACTGGACGTGACAGGTGTGTCAGACAGCAATTACCTGAAGTATCTGGCGTCAGGCGAGACCGCAGTCATCACGCCACCCGCATCGGTGATGTTCGTCACCGGTGCTGCCAGCTATCGGCTTTCAGCACCTGGTGCGGGCAACAACGGCAGCGTGGATATGAATATCAATGTTTATCCCTATTTGCCCAGCAATACCGCGCGCGCCACCTTCGGGGTGTACAAGGGCGCGAACGAGTTCATCTACCTGCGTGAAAATTACTGATGAGCAAAACTCATCAGTAATTTCGGCGCCGAGCCATAACCTGATTGGCAGCTGGACCTGCGCCGCAACAAGCCGCTTCACAGCTGTTGTCAGTGAAGACTTAAGTTCGCCTGGCGCGTTGTGTCGGAACAAAACTGCCGTGCGGACTGCTGTGCAAGCTTGTTTGCATGTGAGTTATACTTCAACCGGAATTATTCGCTTGATCGCATCGGGAACGCCGGTCTGCCAGTCGGGCATACCGGCATTTTTATATAAAAAATCATTGACTCCAGTGGGTTATTGAATTATCTTCACGCCAATTATGGGGATCATGAATATATCCAAGCTGTTCAAGCCACAAAGCCGCGATGCCGGCTGGTTCGCTATTGGCACCGGTGCGCACGGTATTTACCTGGCCCAAGTGAAGCTGGCTGGGGCGATGCTGAGTGTGTTGCGCTGCGAATACCATGAGACCGGCGAGGTGTCCGCCGCACAGTTGGACAAGCTTCGCCACAGCGCGAACATCGGCAAACACAATTTCACCACCCTGCTGTCCCCCGGCGAATACCAGATGTTGCTGGTGGATGCGCCCAATGTTCCTGTCAATGAGTTGAAGACGGCGATACGCTGGAAGATCAAGGATGGCCTGAGTTACCACATCGACGATGCGACTGTGGATGTGCTGCAGATTCCCGCCAGCAAGTACGGGTCGGACCGAGCCCAATCTCTGTATGCGATCGCCGCGTCCAACGAGACCATCCAGAAGCGCATCGCGCTGTTCGAGGAGGCGAAGATCGAACTGGATGTGATCGATATCCCGGAAATGGCGCAGCGCAACATCGCCGCATTGTTCGAACAAAGTGAGAAAGCGCTGGTGTTGCTGGCGTTCGATGATAACGGTGGGCTGTTGACCTTCACGACCAAGGGCGAATTGCTGCTGTCGCGACGCATCGAAATAACCTCCGGACAGTTGCAGGATGCCAATGAACAAACTCGCCAGCAGTATCGGGACCGCGTTGAATTGGAGTTGCAGCGTTCGCTGGATTATTTTGACCGGCAATACAACCATCTGCCGGTCAGCCGCGTGCTGGTGTGTGCGCCCGACGATGCGAGCATGGTGAGTTTTCTGGCGGCGGCAACGGATATCAAAGTGGAGCGGCTGGAGTTGTCGCAGGTAATGGACATCAGCAAAGTCCCGGCGCTAGCCGACAGCGAGTTTGTCGCGCACGCATTGCCGGCGCTGGGCGCGGCATTGCGTCAGGAAAGCCGCGTGCTATGAGCCAGCAGATCAATCTGTTCAACCCGGTCTTTTTGAAGCAGCGCAAGTATTTTTCGCTGCTGACGATGTTGCAGGCGTTGGGTTTGATCGTACTGGGTTCGCTGTTTTTTTACGGTTACGCGCTGTATCAGGTGGGGCAGCTCAAGCAGCAATCGGAAGAAAGCACCACGCGTTTCAATGCCGAACAGGCGCGCTTCGCCCGTTACAGCGCCGAATTCTCCCCGCAGCAGGCAAACCGGACATTGCAGGGCGAAGTCCAGGGGTTGGAGAAGGAGTTGGCCGATCAGACCAGGATGATCGATACCCTGAAATCCGGTTCGGTGGGCAACACCACCGGTTATTCCCAATATATGCGCGCCTTTTCGCGCCAGGTGGTGCAGGGATTGTGGCTGACCGCCTTTAAAATGACCGGAGATGCGGCGCAGATCAGCTTGAGCGGCGGCGTGCTGGATCCGGAATTGCTGCCGATCTACATTCGGCGCCTGGGCAGGGAACAAGCCATGCAGGGCAAGACTTTTTCAACTTTGCAGATGAAGCAAACCAAAACCGAGCCGGGCAAAGAAAGCAAATCCGCTGCGGTGCGCTATGTTGAATTCATGATGTATTCGACGCCGGATGCAGAGGTCAGGAAATGAGACACTACTGGGATCTGGCGCGCACCAGGATAGACGATATGTCGTTGCGCGAACGCGCGATGATTTTCGCCGCTGCGGCGTTTGTGGTGGTCTCGCTGATCAATTCGCTCTTGTTGGACCCGCTGTTGGCAAAGCAGAAGATTTTGTCCGCGCAGGTGATACAGCAACAGGAAAAGATGAAGGAGCTGCAAGCGGCGATGCAATTGATATTGCAGGCCAAGCGCGACGATGAGTCTTCGCCGCTGCGGATGCGTTCCGCTCAACTCAGGCAGCAATTGCAGGAACTGGACGGTTACCTGCAGAACCGGCGCAGCCGTTTGGTCGAGCCGGACAAGATGGCTGACCTGCTGAAACAAGTGCTGAGTAAAAATAACCGGCTGCAACTGGTTGAACTGAAGACCCTGCCGGTCAGCCTGCTGATCGAGAAGCCGCCGGTGGCGAAGGGCGCGGAACAATCTTCGGCGGCGGCGCGTGACTATGATGGGCAAAAACAGATATTCAAGCATGGCGTGCAAATCAGCGTGCGCGGCGGTTATCCGGAGTTGCTGCGCTATGTCAGCGCGCTGGAGAAGATGCCCGCGCAAATGTTTTGGGGAGAGGTGAGCCTGAACGTGGAGCAATATCCTGATTCGGTCTTGACCCTGACCTTGTACACTTTGAGTCTGGATAAAACATGGCTGGAAGTATGATGCGCACTCTTCTGGCTGTATCCATCGCACTGTACTCGGTTGCCGTAACTGCCGAAGACTTGCCCGATCCCACCCGTCCGCCGGCCATGATCGCAGGGACAGGTGACGCCACCGCCCAGTGGTCAACCGAGCGCCGGTCATCGGGACTGCAATCCACCATCATTTCCGCAACGCGTCGTGCCGCGATCATCGATGGTAAGACCGTCGAGCTTTGGGAGAAGCATGGCAATGCCCAGTTGATCGAAGTGAACGAAGGCAGCGTGGTGTTGCGGACTGCCCAGACACGGAGGGTGTTGACGCTATTCCCAGGTGTGAAGATGACGCCGGGAAAAGCTGTTGTCCGGGCACCCGAGAGAGAAATCAAAACCCAGAAGGCATCACCCGAAAGCGGGGTGCAGCCAGATGAAGCCAGTAACATGCCGGATACACGGCACGAAAAGCCTTTGTCCGGGCACCCGAAGGAGAAAAAATGAGAATCGCGTTATTCATAAGTGCAGTGCTGCTGGCAGCCTGCTCCACGCCTGCCAAACGCAACGGGACGGCCGATGCCATTCAGCGGGATATGGATGCAGCGGCGCAGGCCAGTGTGCAACCGAGCAAGGCTGATGCGGTGAACGACGCGTTGATGCCGCCGCTGGCCGTGGCCATGCCCAAGGTCGGAAACAAACCGCTGGAAACCAAGTTCGATCTGACGGTGAGCAGCACGCCGGTAAACCAGGTGTTCACGGCTATCGTCTCCGGCACACGCTACAGCATGTTGCTGCATCCCGAGGTCGGCGGCAGCATCTCGCTGAATCTGAAGGACGTGACGGTGTTCGAGGCCCTGGAAGCGATACGCGAAATGTATGGCTACGATTACAAGGTCGACGGCACACGCATATACATCCTGCCGTTGACACTGCAGACGCGGATTTTCCAGGTGAATTATCTGACCGGGTCGCGTGCCGGAACATCTTCGTTGCGCGTGGCCTCCGGCTCGGTGTCCGATAGCCCGCCGGGCTCGGCAGCGGGCATCGCGGGAACTACCACTACAGGCAGTACTACGCGCGGCGAGGATAGCAGCAAAGTCACGATGACGAGCAGCGCGGATTTCTGGACCGAGCTGAGCCAGTCGCTGCAGGCGATAGTCGGCAGCGAAAAAGGGCGCAGTGTGGTGATCAGCCCGATGTCGGGGGTGATCGTGGTGCGCGCGATGCCGGAGGAATTGAAGAATGTCACGGCTTATCTCAAGGCCTCGCAGATCTCCATCGAGCGGCAGGTGATACTGGAAGCCAAGATCGTCGAAGTGCAATTGGGCGACAGTTTCCAGTCGGGTGTGAATTGGGCCGCATTCAAGAATAATCCGAACAGCCGTACTTCTGTGGGACAACTGTCACAGGGCACCGCGCTAGCCACGGCGGGGGCGCTCACCAACGGGTCACTCACTTCCATTCCCGGCACGGATTTGACTTTGGCGGCTGCCACCGGGCAGTCTGCCGGGTCTTTGTTCGGTCTGGCATTCCAGACCAGCAACTTTGCCGCGCTGTTGAATTTCCTTGAGTCCCAGGGCAATGTGCATGTGCTGTCCAGCCCGCGCATCGCCACGCTGAACAACCAGAAGGCGGTACTTAAGGTCGGGACGGACGAATTTTTCGTGACCAACGTTTCCAATACCACGACCACTGGCACGGCGACCACTTCCACGCCTAGCGTGACGCTGCAACCGTTCTTTTCGGGTATTTCACTGGACGTCACTCCGCGCATCGATCAGAACAACGAGATCATTTTGCATATACACCCTGCCGTGAGCCTGGTCAGCACGGTGAACAAGACCGTGGACGTGGGCGGTCTCAGCGGCACTCTGAATCTGCCGCTGGCTTCCAGCTCCGTTTCCGAGACCGACAGCATCGTCCGTGCCAAAGACGGGCAGATCGTGGCGATCGGAGGATTGATGCGCCAGGCAACGTTCGATGACCGTTCAGGCTTGCCGGGCTTGTCCAAGAGCATATTCGGTCAAACCAGCCAGCGCAGCGAGAAACGTGAACTGGTCATCCTGCTGAAACCCACCGTGGTGGACAGCGACAAGGATTGGTCGGATGACATCACGCAAAGCCGTGATCGCATCAAAGGGATGATGGGGCAGGACAAAAAGCCCTGATATGTATTTACAGCATTTTGGCCTGCGCGAACCGCCCTTCGGTCTGACCCCTGACACCAGCTTTTTTTTCGCCTGCTCCAGTTATCAGGAGGCGCTCAATACATTGCTGGTAGCCGCACGCAATGGCGAGGGCTTCATCAAGATCACCGGTGAGGTGGGCAACGGCAAGACTTTGTTGTGCCGCAAATTCCTCGCCACGCTGAATCAGGGCCGGCAGTCCACCACGCTGATCGGCACGCAGGATCAGGCGGCCGATGCAGAAGCCAAGCCGCGCTTCATTACCGCCTACATCCCCAATCCCTATCTCGAGCCGCGCAGCTTGTTGCTGGCATTGGCGGACGAGTTTCGCGTGACGCTGGAGAAAGATGTCGATCAGCACCTGATGTTGAAGGGCCTGACGCGCGCGCTGCTGGAATGTGCGCGCAACGGCCAGCGCGCGCTGGTGTGTCTGGACGAGGCGCAGGCGATGCCGCTGGAAAGTCTGGAAGTATTGCGCCTGCTCACCAATCTGGAGACCGAAAAACGCAAATTGCTGCAAGTGGTGCTGTTCGGGCAGCCGGAGCTGGAGGAGCGCTTGCGCCACCACTCGATACGCCAATTGCGTCAGCGCATCAGTTTTCAATACGACCTGCAGGGCCTGCGCAGGGACGAGCTGGAACGCTATCTGCGCCATCGCTTGGCGGTGGCCGGGTTCGCCGGCGAAACGCTGTTCAGCAAGGGTGCGGTGGGCAAGCTGCACCGTATCACCGGTGGCACGCCAAGGCTGGTCAACATCGTGGCAAACAAGGCACTGATGCTGGCGTACAGCGAAGGCCGGCAGCAGGTGTCGGCCAAACATGTCCGCGATGCGGCTGCCGATACGCCGGAAGTGAGCCGCGACTGGTTGTCCTGGGCGGCGGCGCTGACTTCGGCGGCGCTGATTGCCTCGCTGGTGATCGCGTGGACAGTGCTGAAATGAGCGTTATCAATCAGGTACTCAACCAGTTGGAACAGCGCGGTGCGCACAGCGCCGCGGAACAGCCCATGGTGCGCGCGGTACTGCACACCAAACGCGATTTCGTCATGCCCCTGCTGGCGATCGGATTGGCGCTGATCGCGGGGATCGCCGCATGGCAATGGCTGTCATCGCGCAACCCGGCTGCCATGGCCGGGAGCATTGCACCCAAGGCAGACACTTCTCCGGGCTCTTACGTGCTTGGAAAATCGGCGGCGCAGCAACAATCTGCCGCGACGATAGCGGCGGCGGCATCGGGTGTTTTGGCCGCGGATAAGCCGGCCGAGTCGCCGGCTCCGGCATCGCGACTGAGCTTTGAATTGAGCTCGGTGCCGTTGCCTTCTTCTCTTCGGCCATTCGACCAGGCTCAGGGCAGGCTGCGCTCAGGACAGGCCTCGGGGGGTGGCAGCCCTGCGGTAAAACCTGTTCCTGCAACGCCGGCAAACAATGCAAATGCAAAAGTCGCTGCCCGGGCACCGGCCAGTGCTGTACCGATGAAGCAGGTCAGCTCTGCGCAACAGGCCGATGCGGAGTTTCGCAGGGCAGCCGGATTGATGCAACTGGGGCGCATCGCCGACGCGATAGCGGGATATGAGGCGGCATTGCGTCTGGATGCGGAACATGATGCGGCACGGCAGGCTTTGGTCGCACTGTTGCTGGAAGGCAAGCGCAACGCGGATGCCGAGAAGGTGTTGCTGGAGGGGCTGGACAGCAAACCCGAAAATACCGGACTTACCATGTTGCTGGCGCGCTTGCAGGTGGAGCGCGGCGCGCTTGAGCAGGCTACGGCGACACTGGAAAAATCCCTGTCGTTTGCCGATACGCAGGCCGATTACCGGGCGTTTCTGGCGGCATTGTTGCAACGCCAGAATCGCAACGCGGAGGCGATCAAGCATTACCAGATCGTGTTGCAGCACGCTCCGGGCAATGGCGTCTGGCTGATGGGCTACGGCATTTCCCTGCAGGCCGTGCAGCGCAATGCCGAAGCCAAAGACGCGTTCCAGCGCGCACTCGATACACAGACACTCAGCCCGGAGTTGCGGGCGTTCGTGCAGCAGAAACTCAAAGGATTGTAGGGGCACGGCGCGCCGTGCCCCTACGTGCGGTGGTGTGACAAGGTCCTTGCCACCACCCACGCACTGATTTGACTTGCTCCCCTGTGATGCACCGCTTTGGCGAGCGCGTTCAGGCTGGATCCGGTGGTCAGCACATCGTCCACCAGCGCGACGTGCTTGCCGGTCAGATCCAGATCGCAGCGAAATGCGTTGCGCACGTTCTTGGCGCGCTCCTTCCAAGGCAAGGCAGATTGCGGCGGGGTGTTGCGCACGCGCTGGCAGATGTCGGGCAGCAGCTTGATACCCAGCGCGCGCGCGACCGTTGCGGCGAGCAGCAGCGATTGGTTGAAGCCGCGCTCGCGCAGTTTGGCGGGATGCAGCGGCATCGGCAGCACATAATCGGGCAGTGCATCATTGTTTACACGCAACGACAGCTTTGTTGCGAAGGCAGGTGCCAGGGCGAGTTGTTCGCCGTACTTCATCGTCTGGATCAGCTTGTCGAGCGGAAAGGCATAGCTGAACACCGCGGCGGTGCCGGTGAACAGCGGTGGCTGCTTCAGGCACTTTCCGCATACTTCCCCGCCGGGTGTGGGCAAGGCACACAACGGGCAGTGTGGGGTATCCAGATAGGGCAATGCCGCATCGCAGGCCGCGCACCACAATCCGTCATGGCTCATGGTGCCGCACAGCACACAGGGTTGCGCGGGCAACATGCGCTCAATTGTTTTGCGAATGTTCAGGTTTTCAAGGCGTAAAATTGACAAGGCATAGCCCTTTACAGGATGATGCGCCGCTGTCTCCTGACCTATCCCGTGCGCGGATGGGGAGACAAAAAACATATCATAACCAACGCTCAAAATTATGAACACCCAAACCATAGCATTCATCCGCCCTGTCAACCAAGCCGGCAAACGATCTCCCACTCCGCAACGCTGGAGCGTGAGCGATGTGCAAGCCCTGTTCGAATTACCGTTTGCCGATCTGATGTTTCGCGCGCAACAGGTGCACCGCGAGAATTTCGATCCGAACGCGGTGCAACTCTCCACGCTGTTGTCGATCAAGACCGGCGGCTGCTCCGAAGACTGTGGCTATTGCCCGCAATCGGCGTTCCATTCCACCGGCGTGGAGAACCGCAAGATGCTGGAGGTGGATGAGGTGGTGAAGGCGGCAAGAACTGCAAAACAGAGCGGTGCAGACCGTTTCTGCATGGGTGCGGCCTGGCGCGAACCGAGCGACGAAGATATGGCGAGCGTGGTGGAGATGGTCAAGGCGGTGCGCGGTCTGGGCATGGAGACCTGTGCCACACTGGGCATGTTGAATGACGCGCAAACCGAACTATTGCGTACAGCCGGGCTGGATTACTACAACCACAATCTGGATACCTCGCCGGAATTTTACGGCGACATCATCAGCACCCGCGATTACCAGGACAGGCTTGATACTCTGGAGCGGGTGCGCAAGGCGGGGATGCATGTGTGCAGCGGCGGCATCGTCGGGATGGGCGAGAGCCTGACGCAGCGTGCCGGTTTGATCGCACAGTTGGCCAACCTCGATCCCTATCCGGAAAGCGTGCCGATCAACAATCTGGTCAAGGTGGAAGGCACGCCGCTGGCACAAACCGATGATCTCGACCCGCTCGATTTCGTGCGCACCATCGCGGTGGCGCGCATCACCATGCCGACCGCGCGGGTGAGGCTGTCGGCAGGACGGCAGCAGATGTCCGATGCGGTGCAGGCGCTGTGTTTCCTGGCCGGGGCAAACTCGATCTTTTACGGTGAGCAATTGCTGACTACCGGCAATCCCGAGGTGGCGCGTGATCGCGCGCTGCTGGACAAGTTAGGTATGTACCCCTTCGCCGAAAAACATTAATGGCGATTTAGCCACGGCTCAACGTCTTTCCAAAAATAAATGCCATTCACGGCGTTACAGCGCGAACTCGACGAACGCGCCTCTCAAGGCCTGCTGCGCCAGCGGCGCACGCTGCAAAGCCAGCAATCGCCTCACATCGTGGTCGATGGCAAGTCCTATCTGTCTTTCTGCAGCAACGATTACCTCGGTTTGGCCAACCACCCGCAACTTATCGCCGCGCTGCGGCAGGGCGCCGTGCAATTTGGTGTGGGGGCGGGATCAGCACATCTGGTGAGCGGCCACACACAGGTACATCATCAGCTTGAACTTGAACTCGCGGCATTTGTCGGCAAGCCGGACGCACTGTTGTTCTCCACCGGCTACATGGCCAACCTCGGCGTGGTGCAGGTTTTGGTCGGCAAGGGCGATACGGTGTTCGCCGACAAGCTCAACCATGCTTCGCTGAACGATGCGATGCAGTTGTCGCGCGCGACAGTGCGGCGCTATCGTCACAACGACATGACTCATCTCTCGCAGTTGTTGGGCAAGACATCGGGCGGGCGCAAGCTCGTCATCACCGATGCCGTGTTCAGCATGGACGGTGACATCGCTTCGTTGCCGGAATTGCTGGGGTTGTGTGAGCAGCATGATGCCTGGTTGCTGATCGACGATGCCCATGGTTTCGGCGTGCTGGGCGGGCAGGGACGCGGCACATTGGCACATTTCGGTATCGATTCACCGCGTATCATTTATATGGCGACGCTGGGCAAGGCGGCGGGGGTGTTCGGCGCGTTCGTCGCGGCGGAACGTGAGGTGATCGACACTCTGGTCAATTTTGCGCGGAGTTACGTTTATACCACTGCCACGCCGCCCGCATTATCTAGCGCGTTGCTGGAGAGTCTGCGGTTGATCGCAGCAGGAGAGGAGTTGCGTGCCCATCTGCAACACCTGATCGCGCAATTGCGCAGCGGCTTGCGCGGCCTACCGTGGCGGCTGATGCCATCCGCGACAGCGATACAACCCCTGCTGGTGGGCGATAATCAGGCGGCGTTGCAGCTGTGTGCCGAACTGCGTGAACGCGGCATCTGGGTCGCGGCGATTCGTCCCCCGACCGTGCCGCAAGGAACCGCACGCTTGCGTATCACCTTGTCCGCCGCGCACAGCGTGACGGGTGTGACGCGATTGACGGAGGCATTGCATGGGCTTGCACGTTGACAGCTATGGATATACGGGTGCGGGCGTCAGCGGTGCCCCGCTGTTGCTGATCCACGGCTGGGGCATGCACGGCGGCTTATGGAGTTGCATCGCGGAACAACTGGCGCAACATTTTTGCGTCTTTGCGGTAGATCTGCCGGGGCATGGGAATAGTTCTCGGGGGGAGCAAGACGGAACGCCAATTTCTCTCGATTCTATCGTCGATGAATTGTCCGCCCGATTTGGCGGGCCGCTTGCACTATGCGGCTGGTCGCTGGGCGGGCAGGTTGCCTTGCGTTGGGCGATGCGTCAGCCGCAACAAGTGAACCGCCTGGTGCTGGTGGCGAGCACACCGTGCTTTGTGCAGCGGTCCGATTGGCCGTGCGCGATGGCGGCGGAGACCCTGGTGGGATTCGACGCTGCGTTACGGAAAGATTATGCGCAGACGCTGCGCCGCTTTCTCGCGCTGCAAGTGCGCGGCAGCGAGCAGGAACGCGAGCTGCTGGCAACATTGCGCAGCATGCTGTTCAGTCGCGGTGAGCCGGATTTGAAAGCCTTGCATGGCGGACTCGATATATTGCGCGATTGCGATTTGCGCAGCGTATTGCCCGGCATTGAACAGGCCGCGCTGGTGATCGCCGGTGAACGTGATACGCTCACGCCGCCATCCGCCGCGCAATACCTGGCAAGCCATTTGCCGAATGCGCGCCTGGCGATGATCAAAGGCGCGGCGCACGCGCCGTTCCTGTCGCACCCAGAACAATTTTTGGATTATGCAGTGGATTTTCTGAGCGAAAAATGAGCATGAACGAGTTCCTGATCGACAAGCGCCAGATGCGCCGCGCCTTCAACCGCGCGGCGGCTGACTACGATACCGCTGCCGTGCTGCAGCGCGAAGTGTGCACGCGCATGCTGGAACGGCTGGATTACATCAAGCTGCAACCGCAACGCATACTCGATGCGGGCAGCGGCACGGGCTGGGGCACGCGACAGTTGGCGCAGCGTTATCCGTCAGCGCAGATGATCGCGCTGGACATCGCCATCGCCATGTTGCAGACCGCACATGCCCGTTCCGGCTGGTGGCAAAAACTGTTCGGCGGGGCCAAACAACGGCAAGTGTGCGGTGATGTGGAAGCGTTGCCGCTGGCGTCGAGTTGCGTCGAAGTGGTATGGTCGAATCTGGCGTTGCAATGGTGCAATGATCTGCCAGCAACATTTGTCGAATTGCATCGCATACTGAAAGTAGACGGATTGCTGATGTTCAGTACCTTCGGCCCGGATACCCTGAAGGAGTTGCGCCAGGCTTTCAATGGTGTGGACAATCACAATCATCTGAATCGCTTCACCGATATGCACGATATCGGCGACATGCTCACGCACAGCGGTTTTGCCGAGCCGGTGATGGACATGGAATACATCACGCTGACCTATGCTGATGTGCGCGGGGTGCTGTACGACCTGAAGCACATCGGTGCGCATAACGCCACCGCAGGGCGCGCAACGGGATTGATGGGCAAGCATGCCTGGACACGTTTGGTGGAAAACTACGAGCACCTGCGCCGCGACGGCAAATTGCCCGCCACCTACGAGGTGGTCTATGGCCATGCCTGGAAGCCGCAGCCGCGCGTGACCCGCGACGGCGCCGCAATCATCCAGACATCATTCAAGTTGAACAGAACCAAACCCCCCACACCCCCCTTATCAGGGGGGCTGAAGCACTCCTCCCCTGACAAGGGGAGGTTGGGAGGGGTTGAATGAGCTTCTTCGTCACCGGCACTGATACCGGCGTGGGCAAGACGCTGATCAGCTGCGCGCTGCTGCACGGTTTTTCCGCGCAGGGAAAACGGGTGGTCGGGATGAAGCCGGTCGCCGCGGGTTGTGCAGACGGCGATATCCATGAAGATGTCCGGCGATTGCGCGCCGCGAGCAATGTGCCGGCCGGCCCGGGACAGATCAATCCGTATTGTTTTGCACCGGCCGTCGCGCCCCATCTGGCCGCGCAGTTCGCCGGTGTCACCATCGATTTCGTGCATATTGTAGAATCGTTCACCGGGTTGGCCGGGCAGGCCGATGTGGTGATCGTGGAAGGTGCGGGCGGCTTCGTCGTGCCGTTGAATGACGGGCAGGACAGTGCGGATCTGGCCGCTCAACTGGGGCTGCCGATCATCCTGGTGGCGGGTATGCGACTGGGTTGCCTGAACCACGCGCTGCTCACGGTGCAGGCGATAGCAGCGCGCGGTTTGACGCTGTCGGGTTGGGTGGCAAATGTGTTGGATGAGGACATGGCGATGCTGGATGGGAATATCGCCGCACTTCAGCAGCGAATCGCCCCGCCGTTGCTGGGTATGGTGCCGCACATGGCAAAGCCGGATGCGAAGGTGGTGGTGCGGCATCTGGATTTGAGATTATTGGAAAGCGATTCAACGAATGGGTGAGTTCAGCATCATCGCGGTTTTTTTGGTAGGCCTGCTCGGCGGCGTGCATTGCCTCGGCATGTGCGGCAGTATCGTCGGCATCTTCACCGCTCAGTTGCCGAAAAACCGTTCCCGATGGCCGTTCCACCTCGCCTACAGCAGCGGGCGCATCGCGAGCTACACAGTGGCGGGCGCATTGGTTGGAACGGTGGGGCAGGCCGGCTTGCTGATGCGCGATGCGGTGCCGGTTCAGCATCTGCTGTTTGCGCTGTCGAGTTCGATGCTGGTGATGCTGGGCTTGTATCTCGCCGGACTATGGGGTGCGGTGCGCCGCCTGGAGAATCTGGGCGGCGGTTTGTGGAAGCGCTTGCAGCCTTGCACGACGAAGTTGTTGCCGGTGAATACCGTGCCGCGCGCCCTGGCGCTGGGAGTGCTGTGGGGTTGGTTGCCCTGCGGCCTGGTGTATAGCGTGCTGGTCACTTCGTTGGCGAGCGGCAGCACTGCGCAGGGTGCGCTGATCATGGCGGCATTCGGACTGGGGACATTGCCGAATCTGCTGGCGATTGGCCTGTTCTGGGAGCGCTGCCGCAAGTGGGCGCAGTCGCCGCGCGTGCGCCTGGTGGCGGGATTGGTGGTGATGGGCTTCGGTGTGTATGGGCTGATCAAGGTCGGCTACACTTTTTATGTGCACGGCTGGGCAGGGGCGTGCCATGTGGCGGTATGAAGAGCATAAATCATTGCATGCTGCGTTGTGCCCGAAACATCCTGCCGGCCCGATTCTGTACGGGCGGAACGATTTTTCCGGCATCACATCGTCGGCGATTGCAGCCTGCTCCGCAGCGGGATGTAGCGCACGCATGTACCGGCAGGGGACTGTTGGTCGAAGGGAGAAATGAATTGCGTAATTTGATGCTGCTTTTTCTGGCTGTTTTCCTCTCTGCTTGTGAAGAACCGAGGCTGCCTTCGCCTTTTCATGCCAGCGATGTCAGCATGCCGCTGGCCGGAGCGGATTTCAAGCTGACGGATCACAACGGCAAGCAGCGCTCGCTGGCGGATTTTCGCGGCAAGGTGGTGGCGTTGTTTTTCGGCTACACCCACTGCCCGGATGTGTGCCCCACCACGCTGGCCGATCTGGCGCAGACCATGGGGGTGCTGGGCAAGGATGCGGACAGGGTCCAGGTATTGTTTGTCACGGTCGATCCGGAACGCGACAAGCCGGAGATGCTGGTGAGCTATATGTCCGCTTTTCATCCGTCTTTCCTTGGACTGTACGGTGATGCAGTTGCCACGGCGCAGGTCGCCAAGGCATTTTCTGTGTTTTATCAGAAGCAGCCGACCACTTCAGGCTATAGCATGGATCACAGCGTCGGTACGTTCTTGATCGACCCTGAAGGCAGGGTGCGGTTGCGCGCTCCCCTTGCGCAGCGCCCCGCATGGATCGCCGATGATATTCGGCTGTTGCTTGCTGGGGTATGATGGGCAGTCAGAAGACAGGAAGTCCCCGGGAATGGAGTTATTCATGAATCAGGTTTTTGCAGTGCTGTTGCGGGTCGACGAGGGCGGGATGGAAGCCGGGCTTTTGTGCGCCGCTGACCGCGGGTCGGTTTATCCTGAGCCTGTCGAAGGGCGGCACGTTGCTTCAAATTCGCGGTGCAGCCGCGACAACACCCCTGTTTTCCGTCCGCTGTCATGGCTGAAATAAGCGGCGACTGGCCGGCCAACAAGCTGTTCGTGCTGCTGCGCGAGTCGCGCTGGCTGCTGTTTACCGCCGGCGCCCTGTATTTCACCGTCGCGTTGTATGGCTATGATCGCGCCGATCCGGCCTGGTCGCATAGCGTCAGCGGCGCGCTGACCAGCAACCCCGGCGGAGTGCTGGGCGCCTATCTTTCCGACCTGCTGTTCTACTTGTTTGGCTTTTCCGCGTGGTGGTGGGTGCTGTTCATGCTGCAACGGGTGTGGGCGGGATACCGCCAATTGCGCGCCGACAGCATCTTCTGCAAGCGGGCGCTGTGGGTTTCGGTTGCCGGGTTCGCGGTGTTGTTGCTGGCCAGCAGCGCGCTCGAAGCGATCCGGCTGCATACGCTGAAGATCGCCCTGCCGCTGGCGCCGGGCGGGATGCTCGGTGCGGTGTCGGGTGACGCACTGACAGGATGGTTCGGCTTTACCGGTGCGACGCTGTTGTTGCTGGCGCTGGTCGCCACCGGCTTCAGCCTGTTCAGCGGACTGTCCTGGCTGCGTTTCGTGGACTGGTTGGGCGCGTTGCTGGAAACCGCCTGGCACTGGACACGGCTTGCCTGGCAGACGTACCAGGACCGGCGTATCGGCGCGCAGGCGATGACTGAACGCGGTGCCGTCGTTGAAGAGGAAAAGAAGCGCGTCGAGGAGCACCAACCGATACACATCGAAATGCCGCTGATCGAGGTGGTCAAATCATCGCGCGCCGCCGAAGAAAGACAGGTCCCGTTGTTCGCCGACATGCGGGACTCGCCGCTGCCGCCGTTGCATCTGCTGGACCAGGCGGCACAGCAAGTGGAGGTCGTGTCTGCCGATACGCTGGAATTCACCTCGCGCCTGATCGAGCGCAAGCTGAAAGACTTCGGCGTGGAAGTCAAGGTGGTGGCCGCTTATCCCGGCCCGGTCATCACCCGCTACGAGATCGAGCCGGCGGTCGGCGTGAAAGGCAGCCAGATCACCAATCTGGTCAAGGATCTGGCGCGCGCCTTGTCGGTGGTGAGCATACGCCTGGTGGAAACGATCCCCGGCAGGGCCTATATGGCGCTGGAGTTGCCCAATGCCAAGCGGCAGATGGTGCGCCTGTCCGAGATACTCAGCTCGCAGGTTTATGCCGATATGGGCTCCATGCTGACCATCGCGATGGGCAAGGACATTTCCGGCAAACCGGTGGTCGCCGACCTGGCCAAGATGCCGCATGTGCTGGTGGCGGGCACCACCGGTTCGGGAAAATCGGTGGCGATCAACGCGATGATCCTGAGTCTGCTCTACAAGGGCACGCCTCAGCAGGTGCGCCTGCTGCTGATCGATCCCAAGATGCTCGAACTGTCGGTGTATGAAGGCATCCCGCATCTGCTGGCGCCGGTGGTCACCGATATGCGCCAGGCAGCTTCCGCGCTCAACTGGTGCGTGCAGGAGATGGACCGGCGTTACCGGTTGATGTCCACGTTCGGCGTGCGCAACATCGCCGGTTACAACCAGAGGGTACGCGATGCCGTGAAGGCTGGACAGCCGCTTACCAATCCGTTCACACTCACGCCGGAAAATCCCGAGGCGCTCGAAGAGTTGCCGCTGATCGTGGTGTTCATCGACGAACTCGCCGACATGATGATGGTGGTGGGCAAGAAGGTCGAGGAGTTGGTCGCGCGTCTGGCACAGAAGGCGCGCGCTTCCGGAATACATCTGGTGCTGGCGACACAGCGTCCATCGGTGGATGTGATCACCGGATTGATCAAGGCCAACGTGCCGACACGCGTGGCGTTCCAGGTTTCGAGCAAGATCGATTCGCGCACCATCCTCGACCAGATGGGTGCCGAGACCTTGCTGGGTCAGGGCGATATGCTGTACCTGCCGCCCGGCACCGGTTTTCCGCAACGCGTGCACGGTGCGTTCGTGTCCGATCAAGAGGTGCATCGCGTTGCCGAATATCTGAAGGCGCAAGGCGCACCGCAATACATCGATGGTGTGCTCAGTTCACTGGAAGAGGCGGAAGGGAGCGGGGGTGGGGCGGTGAGCATGGATGCGGAAGACGATCCGCTCTACGACCAGGCTGTCGAGATCGTCCTCAAGTCACGCCGCGCTTCGATTTCGCAGGTACAGCGCCATTTGCGCATCGGTTATAACCGCGCCGCGCGCCTGGTCGAGCAGATGGAAGCGGCCGGCATCGTCTCGGCGATGCAAAGCAACGGCAACCGCGAAGTGATTGCTCCAAATCGTGAAACGTGAAGGGTGAAAAGTGAAACGTTACCCTCCCGGCAGGGAGGGTGGCGAGTAGCGTCGGGAGGGCATCACCTTTCACTTTTCACCTTTCACTTCAGTAGAAGGAAAATATGTTCGAAAAGTCACTCATCGCCCTCATGTTGTTTGTCTCGACTGCCGCCCACGCCGGAGCCGTCGAAAAGCTCAAGACCTTCATCGCCGCGACGCACTCCGCGCAGGCGAATTTCACGCAGGAAGTGCTGGATCAGAACGGCAAACGCATCCAGAGCGCCTCAGGCATCATGCAGTTCCAGCGCCCCGGCAAATTCCGCTGGACTTACCGCAAACCCTACGAGCAACTGATCGTCGGCGATGGCGAGAGATTCTGGTTATACGATACCGACCTGAATCAGGTGACGGTGAAGAAACTGGATGCCGCTTTGGGCAGCAGTCCCGCCGCGTTGCTCTCCGGCAGCAATGAGATCGAGCGCGGCTTCACCCTCACCGACGAAAAACGTTTGTCCGGGCACCCGGAAGACGGAAGCCGGGATGGCCTGGATTGGCTGCAAGCGATACCGAAGGCGCAGGACAGCGGCTTCGAAAAGATACGCATGGCGTTCGACGCGCAGGCCGGCCTGGTCGTCATGGAGTTGAGTGATACGTTCGGGCACAAGACAGTGCTGAGATTTTCTGCGATGCAGCACAACCCAATAATATCTGCGCAACAGTTTCAGTTCACTCCGCCCAAGGGCGCGGATGTTTTGGAGTAGGGGCGTGATTCATCACGCCCTGAAATATTCCCGCGTCAGGAAAGGGCGCGATAAATCGCGCCCCTACAATACATATGTCCACCGACAGTCTGTTTGATACGCCTTCACCCGCTGCGCCACTGGCGGAACGCCTGCGCCCCAAACATATAGCCGAAGTCATCGGCCAGTCGCACTTGCTGGGCGCGGGCAGGCCGTTGCGCCTGGCATTCCAGTCCGGCAAGCTGCATTCGATGATCCTGTGGGGACCGCCAGGGGTGGGCAAGACCACGCTGGCGCGGCTGATGGCCTCGGCCTTCGATGCCGAATTTGTGCCGCTGTCGGCGGTGCTGTCCGGCGTGAAGGACATCCGCGAGGCCATCGCGCAGGCCCAGCAAGTGCTGCAGCAGCGCGGCCGCCACACCATCCTGTTCGTGGACGAGGTGCATCGTTTCAACAAGTCGCAGCAGGATGCCTTCCTGCCCTTCGTCGAGCAAGGCCTCGTCACATTCATCGGTGCGACCACCGAAAATCCTTCCTTCGAGGTGAACAACGCGCTGTTGTCGCGCGCCCAGGTGTATGTACTGCATGCACTGTCGGCGGAAGAACTGGGAACCCTGTTCGAGCACGCGCGGCAGATCGCATTTCCGGAGTTGGTGTTTGATGAGGATGCACGCGAGCGCATCATCGGTTACGCCGACGGCGATGCGCGCCGGTTGCTCAATGTGCTGGAGCAGTTGCAGACCGCCGCTCAGACCGCGGGGGTGGGCAGGATAGACAGCGCGTTCCTCGATAACACGCTGGCGCAGAACCTGCGTCGTTTCGACAAGGGCGGCGAGGCGTTCTACGACCAGATCTCCGCACTGCACAAGTCGGTGCGAGGCTCCAATCCGGATGCCGCTTTGTACTGGTTGGTGCGCATGCTGGATGGCGGCGCGGACCCGCGCTATCTGTCACGGCGCATCGTGCGCATGGCGTGGGAGGACATCGGCCTGGCCGATCCGCGCGCGATACAACTGACGATGGATGCGGCACAAACCTACGAGCGGCTCGGTTCGCCGGAAGGCGAGCTGGCATTGGCGCAGGCGGTGCTGTATCTGGCCTGTGCGCCGAAGTCGAATGCGGGGTATGTCGCGTATAATGCCGCGCGCGCTTTCGTCAGTCAGGACGGTACGCGTGAAGTGCCGCTGCACTTGCGCAATGCCCCGACCAAGTTGATGAAGCAGCTCGATTACGGCAAGGGTTATCGCTATGCGCACAATGAACAAGAAGGCTATGCGGCGGGTGAGAATTATTTTCCCGATGGCATGCCGGCGGTGAGTTTTTATCAACCGACCGATCATGGGCTGGAAGCAAAGATCGCAGAGAAGCTGGCGCGGCTTAGGGAATTGGATGCTCAATCGGGCAAGCTGGATGCGGCACTGAAAAACAAAAAAGGATAGAGCAGCATGTTGGATATTCAAGCGTTAAGAACCGATCTGGCTGGTATGGCGGCGCGGCTTGCCACGCGCGGCTTTGAGCTGGATGTCGCGCGCTTTCAGGAACTGGAAGCGCAGCGCAAGACCATCCAGACGCGCACGCAGGAATTACAGGCCAGGCGCAACAGTTCGTCAAAACTGATCGGACATGCCAAAGCGAAGGGCGAAGATACGTCGGCGATCATGGCGGAAGTTGCGACGCTGGGCGATGAACTCAAACAGGCGGAAGTGCAGTTGGACGAAGTGCAAAGCGCATTGCAGAAATTGCTGGAAGTGATCCCCAATACGCCACACAGCACTGTGCCGCCGGGCAAGTCTGAAGCGGACAACGTCGAAGTGCGCAAGGTTGGTACGCCGGCGAAGTTCGATTTCGCGGTGAAGGATCACGTCAGCATCGGCGAAGGCCTGGGCGGGCTGGATTTCGAGACGGCCACCAAGATTGCTGGCGCGCGCTTCTCGCTGCTGAAAGGTCCGCTGGCGCGATTGCATCGCGCGCTGGCGCAGTTCATGCTGGATACGCACACCGATCAGCACGGTTACACCGAAGTGTATGTGCCATATCTGGTGAACTCGGCATCCATGCGCGGCACCGGGCAGCTGCCCAAGTTCGAGGAGGATCTGTTTTCTGTAAATGCCGGCGGAATTGTAACTGCTGAGGAAAAGATTCAGATTGAGAAAATGAAGCAAGCTGATGAAAAGCATTTCAAAGAAACGGGTGAAAAAATCGTTTCGGGTATGGTGACAGGCAATAAGAAATTTTATCTAATCCCCACTGCCGAAGTCCCGGTCACCAACATGGTGCGCGATGAGATCGTGCCTTTGGAAAAACTGCCGCTGAAGTTCGTCGCACACACGCCATGCTTCCGTTCCGAAGCCGGTTCCGCCGGGCGCGACACACGCGGCATGATACGTCAGCATCAGTTCGACAAGGTGGAGTTGGTGCAGATCGTGCATCCGGAAAAGTCCTACGAAGGGCTGGAAGAATTGCTCGGACATGCCGAAACGATATTGCAGAAATTGAATCTGCCTTATCGCGTGGGGAAGCTGTGCACCGGTGACATCGGTTTCTCCGCCGCGCTGACTTACGACATCGAAGTGTGGCTGCCGGCGCAGAACACCTACCGCGAGATATCCTCGTGCAGCAACTTCGAGTCGTTCCAGGCGCGCAGGATGCAGGCGCGCTTCCGCAATGTGCAGGGCAAGCCGGAATTGCTGCATACGCTGAATGGTTCGGGTCTGGCGGTCGGTCGTGCGTTGGTCGCAGTTTTAGAGAATTACCAGCAAGCCGATGGCAGCGTGGTGATCCCCGAAGTGCTGCGCCCTTACATGGGCGGCATGGAAAAAATTTCCCGCTAAATGCGCATCGTACATCTGCTTGGCATCACCGGAGTCGAGTCGCATGAGCGTCCTGCCGCCCGGCATTGGGCGAAGCGGCTGGAATGGCCGATGCTGCTGGTGGCGCTGTGGATCCCGATTCAGTGGTATCTGGAAGAAACACAGGTCATCGCCGCGCAACTGGCGAATATCGGCAATTGGCTGATATGGTTGGCGTTCTTTTTCGAAACCATATTGCTGGCTGCGCTGGTCAGAAACAAACGCGAATATCTGCTGCGAAACTGGTTGAATCTGGCCATCATCATCGGCGGTTTGCCTCTTGTTTGGCAGGTCACACCCTTGGTCGGTCTGATGCGCAGTCTGCGCCTGGTTCTGGTGGTGGTGGTGCTGGCGCGCTTGTCCAGGACCATACGCAAATTGCTTTCACTGCACCAGCTTGGCGCCACGTTGGCTGCGGCCTTTGTCACCATGGTGCTGGGCGGCGTGATCGTTTCACGCATCGATCCTTCCATCGGTACCGTCTGGGACGGCATGTGGTGGGCGTGGGTCACGATGGCCACGGTGGGTTATGGCGATGTGGTCCCGCACAGTGCGGCGGGGCGGTTGTTCGGTTCGTTGCTGATCCTGTTCGGGGTGCTGCTGCTTTCGCTGCTGACCGCGAATCTGGCGGCGTTCTTCATCGGCGGCGATGTTGAAAAAGTGGAGCGGGAAGAAAAGGAAGCAGACCGTCTGCTCAGGGAAATTTCCGCGCGGCTGGAGCGTATCGAGCGCCAGCTGGAAAAGCAGCAGTCAGTGAAAGATATAGGAAGCCTCTGATTAAGTCCCACATGGCCGCGCTCGGGTTTTTCCGGGATGGGATGCAAGGCGTGCGAGGCGGCGAATGGTCGATCCCCTTCGCAACGAGCACAACGCAGCATAACCAGCCACTTGGCTGCCGTTTTTTGGCGGCCTAGTGCCATGTAACATTATTTATTTCGCATCGTAGAGCCCTGTGGCATACTGGTGAAACCCTTAATCAAAGGAGGTCACCATGTCACCGAGATACCGGGTAACACTTACCGAGCAAGAGCGCAGCGAACTTGATACAT
>JBGSKJ010000039.1:0-10347 GCA_041741275.1 Gallionella sp. | reverse complement strand
CTGCAATGCAACCCCTTTGAGCTTTCCCGTTACCGCTTTCCCCAGGATTTGGGACCATAGCGATTCTGTCTCGCGATCATAGAGCAGTACATCGCTGTTATAGAGCAACCCTGAGACGGCAAAACGCAACTTGCGCCCGTTCACCTCGCTCTGGAAGGCAACCCCGCTTCCGCACAGCGGGCAATACGTCACCGTGACGGGTTCGCCACCGATGGTGTCGTTGACAATCTCGTGCCAGTTGAGAATCGCAATCGGATAAGCGCGGGCGACCCCATTGCGGTAAATGCCCAGCACACGATCATCTGCGTGTAGCCAATCCGCGTTGCCGGCAGTGGTGAAGCGCGGATGGTCGATGGTCGGTATGCCATCACGCGGCGGACCACCGCGCTCGATGGCAGCGACAGGAATCAGTGCGTTTCGCACATCAAATCCGTTCCAGTTATCTGCTGACGCGATGTTGCTCCACATTAATAATACGCCGGCAATCAAGATGGCCAAATTACAATCAAAGTGTTTGGCCTGAATCGCTTTGCAAACATCAATCGTACGCATTGGACGCCCCATGAGTAAAGTTAACCAACTGTGACATTAGTCGCAGATATACTGTTTTCCTTACTGGGAAGCCGGTTCAATTTATTATCAAATCAGGGAAGGGCTTATGAAAAACATCGGCGTGATCAGGGATCTGGCCGATCAGGCACTGGAGTAACGACTCTTCTTTGAGTATCCGCGTAAAGATGAGGGCAGATATGGTTATTGGCAACGTGGATGATGGGTGTCCGGTGAAATGTTTCGCACCAGCCGAAAGCCGATCAGGATGTGTTTGAGGGTGTTCGGGCGACTATGCCGTGCAGCAACCCGGCAAACTCCGCAACCTTTATCATCCCACGAACCTCCCTTGACGATGCTACGTCCCGTACCCTGCGGCGTGGTCGTCCATTCATAGACTTGCCCGGCGCCATCGAGCACGCCGAATGGGCTGCTGCCTGATGCATATTGACCGGCTGGAGTAGTATCAAACGGGCCGGCATCGGCGCTGTTGAGACGTGACGGGTCATACTCATTCCCCCACGGAAAATAGCGTCCGTCCGTGCTGCGCATTGCTTTTTCCCATTCCTGCTCGGTGGGCAGCCGCCACGGATAGCCGGTCTGTTGGGTCAGCCACGCGGCATAGCTTTGCGCATCGGCCAGGCTGACCAACACCACCGGATGAGCTTCACGCCCTTGCGGCGGTTTGCGATCTTTCCAGGCAAAACGCTGTGTGCTTTGAAATGGGTGAATCAGGTTATACGATGCCCAAGTGTTGCGATCAACGCCCGGCGCGCGATGTCGTGTCGCGGCAATGAACGCCGCATATTGCCGGTTTGTAATCGGGGTTGCGGTGATGCAATAGGTCTCGCTATGCACCGACTGGCGCGGTAACTCTCCTGCATACCAGCCCTGCTCGCGGGTTATCGGTTCGTGGTAGGCGGACTCGTCCAGTCGATACGCCCACTCTCGCTCAACGGCATCTGAGCCCACTATAAAAATGCCTGCGGGAATTTCGATCAAAGCGGGAATATCGTTAGCTGCAGCGTTAGCCTGAGCACCGATAACACACAACAGCACGCTGAGTAAATGCTGACAGAGCGAGCTTGTCGCAAGTGCGTACCGGGCAAGTTTTATCATCTGTATCGGAACCGAGTTGGAAGCGCAGCGCAGGATACATGACGGAGTATGCTGTATCCAGTATGTGTATCCAGTGCGTTCTCCCCAGATGTATCCTATGGCAAACTAATACGGGCCAATGTATAGCGCTGAACATATAGATCATAAGCGGAGGCGATGGAATTCTTTAAGGCCATGCGGACAAGATTCACCCCTTTACTATCTGGGTGGTCATCCAGCAGCGCACGATACAGGCCAGTATAAAAATAATCCGGTTCGACTCGTATCAGCATAACGACAGCGATGGCATCGTGATGAATCGGTATGTTATAACCCAATACTGTCCGCTTGCCGGGCTCAATTCGCGTATCGGCAAGCTCTTTCGACAAATCAGCCGATACTTGCCTAGCGATGATTTTTTCTCTAAGCGTGCCTGCTATGGGTTTGCTATCGACCGATTCCTGATAAATTTGCACGATGACTCTCGGCGTAACATAGGTTGGGAAATTATGTCCCGTTCCGCTATTGCTTATCGCCAGTTGCGCAGTCAGCTTGCCATCGCGCAAGGTTGGAGCACTTGGACTGATCGTAACGCCCCTGCGGGTCATTTCCGGATCATGGATGCCGCGCCACAAATGGCGACGCTCCGGCATGTGACAACTCTGGCATTGCTTTCCTTGCTTGGCGTATGGAGATGCCTGCCATTCCGCGTAAGTGTTCTCCAGAGGCTTGCCGTTCAGCGCATAGCCATCCTTTTCAAACTGATGACAGGTCGCACAAAATCGCCCATCCTCAAATGCCGGTGCGCTGACGAAGCCATTGTGCGGATGTTCGTTACCAAGTTTTGGTGTCGTCGGTGGCGGGCCATAGCGGACGTTCTTCCGGACGTGGCAGGCCGCACAAACCAGCCCTTGTTCGTGCAGGGCATCGGCGCGTTTCTTTCCGCGCAATTGCTGTATGAGAGTGGCTTCCTGCTCAGCCAGTGGCGCATGACAGCGAGTGCAATCGCGCAAAGCAGATGTATCCGTGGGAGGTATGTTAACGAGCTGCCCCATGATGCCAGGCCCCATGGCGTGCGCATGCAGGCTGGTTTTCCAGTCTTCCCATTGGCGCTGGTGGCAAACTCCGCAGGCGGACGGTTCCAGCGATGCTTCCAGCTTGGAGAATGATTTGGGCGCCTTTCCTTGCTTCGCGACAGGCTGTGCCCAGTGGCGTTTCAAAAAGGCATCCATGCTATCCGGTGCCGCGTGTAGCGATGACATCGGCAACAATAGGATGGAAATAAAAAACATATAGTGGACCCCGAATTCAAGACAGTAGTTTAAGCTGTTATCCGAAGGATATAGGGAGCGGGCGATGAGCGGGACGAAGCGAAAAGTATTTGGGGCGGAATTCAAAGCCAAGGTTGGCCTGGAAGCGATCCACGGGGTGAAGACCATCAACCAGATCGCGCAGGATCACGGTGTGCATCTGGTGCAGGTCAGTCAGTGGAAAAAAGAGATCCTGGAACGTGCTGGCACCCTGTTTGAAGGCAAACGCGGCCCCAAGCCGGTGAGCGAATACAGCGAGCCTGAACGCCTGTACGGCGAGATCGGCAAACTCAAGATGGTTTCGTTTCTGAAGACACGAGGACACCGGGTGAACCGCAAGCGAGTGCGGCGGCTGATGCGCATCCTGGGTTTGGCAGGCATGGCGCCGGGGCCGGATACCAGCCGTCCGCACCCGCAGCACAAGGTGTATCCGTATCTGTTGCGCGGCGTAATGGTGATGAGACCGAATCAGGTGTGGAGTACGGACATCACCTACATCCGGCTGGCGCATGGCTTTGTCTACCTGGTGGCCGTGATCGACTGGTACTCGAGACGAGTGCTGAACGGAACAGTATCCACAGGCTATAACCAGTGAAGACCACGAATAACGGGAGCAGATAGGCATCGTGGATCAAAAATCCCAGCCCCGCCGCGCCAACGCCGTAAGAATCACCGGGATACCCAGGCAACAGGCAGTGGCCACGCCGGCGCCGATCAGGCCGGAGAATTGCTTGATAATATCTTTCATTGCGACACCTCTTTCAAAAATTGTCTTCTCGTGCAAGCTACTCGATTTACCCCGCGCAACACGAAAGCTGCTTTACGTCCTTGGTAAACGTCTGCGCGCACAGCTTCAGTCCCTCTACCATGGTCAGATAGGGGAAGAGTTGGTCGGCCAAATCGTGCACGGTCATGTGTGCACGAATGGCAATGGCAGCTGTCTGGATGATTTCGCCCGCTTCCGGCGTAACCGCCTGTACACCCAGCAGACGCAGGCTCCCTGCTTCGGCGACAATCTTGATGAAGCCGCGTGTATCGAAGTTGGCGAGTGCGCGCGGTACGTTGTCGAGCGTGAGCGTGCGGCTGACGGTCTCGATACCTTTGCCGTGCGCTTCGGCTTCGGACAGCCCCACCGTCGCCACCTGCGGGTCGGTGAATACCACGGCGGGCATGGCGGCAAGATCGAGAGCAGCCTCGCCGCCGGTCATGTTGATCGCCGCGCGCGTGCCGGCTGCTGCCGCGACGTAAACGAACTGCGGCTGGTCGGTGCAATCGCCTGCTGCAAATATGTTCGGCGCGCTGCTGCGCATCTGTTCGTCAATCACGATATTGCCCTGTGGGCTGAGTGTTACCCCGGCATTGTCCAGGCCAAGGCTGCGGGTGTTGGGTGAGCGTCCAGTGGCCACCAGCAATTTATCAGCACGTAATTCGCCTTGATTGGTAACGAGTATGAATTCACCTTCGACAAACGACACCGAGCTTGCCTGTGTTTGCGTGCGCACATCGATGTCCTCTAAGCTGAATGCCTCCGTCACCGCTTCACCGATCGCCGGGTCCTCGCGGAAGAACAAGGTATGGCGCGCCAATATCGTTACTTTGCTGCCCAGCCGCGCGAAGGCCTGCGCCAGCTCCAACGCGACGACCGAAGAACCGATAACGGCGAACCTTGGTGGAATGGTCGGGCTGACCAATGCTTCGGTCGAAGTCCAGTAAGGAGTGTCCTTCAATCCGGGAACCGGCGGGATCGCTGCGCTGGCACCGGTCGCAACGAGACAGCGGTCAAATGACACTTCGCGCTCGCTGCCGTCGCTCAAATGCACGATCAACGTGTGGCCGTCCTTGAAGCGGGCCTCGCCGTGCAGCAGGTTAATGTCTGGAATGCTCTCCAGTATCCCTTCGTACTTGGCATGACGCAGTTCGTCCACCCGTCCTTGTTGCTGCGCAAGCAGCCGGTCGCGTTGGATGGAGGGCGCAACTGCCGTGATGCCATCATCGAATGGACTGCTCGTGCGCAGGTGGGCGATGTGGGCCGCGCGAATCATGATCTTCGAAGGAACGCAGCCGATGTTGACGCAGGTGCCGCCGATGGTGCCGCGCTCAATTAGCGTGACCCGCGCGCCGCGCTCGACAGCCTTCAGAGCACAAGCCATCGCCGCGCCGCCGCTGCCGATAACGGCAATGTGAGGCTTGGTCTTTACTGTTTTACCTGCTGCCGCATCGTCCGAGCCAATGATCTCGGCGTTGTAACCACTGGCTTTGACCGCGCGCACCAAGGTGTCGGTATTGATCTCACTTTGTGCCGACACGCTGGCAAGCCCATCGTCATATGAAACAGATGCAGAAACGATTCCGGGCAGGCTGTTCAGGGCATCCTCCACGGTTCTCGCGCAATGCTCGCAAGTCATGCCGCTGATGCGCAGGGTAGTGTTGTTCATGTTTACTGACCTTTCGGTGTTTGGCAGTTGGCATTTTCTGCGCAGGACGCCTTTGATTTTCGGTTGGCGGCATAAATAATCAAACCGACAAAGAACAGCAGAGCTGGCATCAGCACGTAATCAAGATAACCCACCCAGGCAGCCAGGCCGACCGCGCCGAAAATAAGCACCAGCACTGGCGTAAAACAGCACAAGGCGGAGATGATCACGCCGATCGTGCCGGTTTTCAGCAAGGTGGAGGTTTTCATTTACGCATTTCCACGACTTGGGATGGATAACCCGCGTCTTCAGTCGCTTTGGTGAGTGCCTTGACGGTGGTCTGGGCATCGTCGAAAGTCACGGCAGCTTCTTTTTTGTCGAGATTGATGGCCACTTTCTCGACGCCATGCACGCCAAAAAGTGCCTTTCTTACCGTGATCGGGCATGCCGAACAGGTCATGTTGGATACTGCCAACGTAGCTGTCTTGCTAGCCGCAAAGGCTGGAGAGACAGGCAACGCGGTCATCATTGCAGCGAATATAAAGACAAAAGTTTTGTTGAACCTGCGGGGCACCGTTATAAGGCTTGTGTGGGTACATTTGTTCATGCCATCACTCCTTTAGTAGAAAAGCGGCGCGATATAAGGGAAGATCAGCGCGACGAGCACCAACATCGCAACGACCCAAAAAATTATTTTGTAAGTACGCCTGGCCTGCGGCAAGGCACAAACTTCACCCGGCTTGCATTCGGCCTCTGACCGATAAATGCGGCGCCATGCAAAGAACAATGCCACCAATGCTGCACCAATAAAAATCGGCCGGTAAGGTTCCAACACCGTCAGGTTGCCAATCCACGCACCGCTGAAGCCAAGTGTTATTAGTACCAGAGGTCCAAGGCAGCAGGTCGAGGCGAGAATGGCTGCAAGCCCGCCGGTTACCAGTGCGCCGCTGGCATTTTTGGGTTCTGACATTGAAGCATCCTTTCGAATATTCGCGTGATAGTGTAACGTTACCTCCGTACTCAAGTACGGAGTCAAGCGGCATGAAAAATAATCTCGAAAATCTGACCATCGGTGCCTTTGCCAAGGCTGCCGGTGTCAACGTGGAAACCATACGTTTCTACCAACGCAAGAACTTGCTCCCCGAACCAGCCAAGCCTTACGGCAGCATTCGACGGTATAGCGAGACAGATGTGGCGCGGGTGCAGTTCGTGAAATCGGCTCAACTGCTCGGTTTTAGCCTGGATGAAATCGCCGAGCTGCTCAGATTGGAGGACGGAACACGCTGCGGGGAAGCGAGCAAGCTGACCGAACGCAAGCTTGAAGACGTGCGCGCGAAACTTGCTGTCCTTTTGCGCATGGAGGCCGTGTTAGCAGAGCTTGTGGATGCATGCCACACACGAAAAGGAAATGTTTCTTGTCCACTGATTATTTCACTGCAAGGGGCGAATATGCGCGAGGTATGAGCGCATGGCATACCGACCAGATTTACGATCTATTTTCAGTCGGATGAGCTGGTGAAGCAAGCGGTGTTTCTGTCCACAAAATGAAACTCAGCGAAACCGGCATGAGCACGCTCTCCCGTGTTGTCCGTGTCAGACGCGACCGAAAGTTGGATCAGGCGCGCTTGTTCGGAACCGAATTCGGCAACCATATCCTGCTGCACATCATGGCGTGCGACGATCCACTTCCCTGCATTTTCTGAACCGGATTCCGCCACGATCATACGCGTGCAGTCAGTGTAAGCATTCGGCTTGCGCGTACCTACTGGATAGCGGTTATCCCACACGTAGTTGATTGCAGCATCGGGTACTGCGTCGCCATAGATGCTGCGAGCCAATTTAAGCTTGGCGCGTGTCATAAAACTGAGCTCAGATGCTGGCATGGCAAACGAGACATATACACGAGCGGCATAGTCGTCACCTGCTTTTGTCGCCATGTCCGCATTGACCAGCGGCGCATCCACCCGCCAGCGCCAGCACAACACCGGTGTGCGATTTAAATCAACTTCGACCGGGCGCGCCAATAGCGCCATGCTGTGCTCGGCGGTGGCTTCAATGGCGAAAACGCCATCCCATCGCGTAAGCCGGTAACGGGTAGGCGGCACTTTCTTATCCAATTGCACGATTTGCCACGGCGCGGGCATTTTCGCAGACTCCCCAGAAAAATGATCGAGCCACACGATCTCGCGCGCCTGAACAGTGCTGGAGATAACCAAAAAACACAGCATTCCTACACTACGCCAGCGCATGTGACCTCCATTTATCCGGGATGTATTTCAAGTCTTGCGGCTCATCCACATCGTGTAACATTTGTCCGACATGCACCGACCAACCGAGTTGTCCGATGCGCGAAATGGTGGAACTGGCAACCGCATCGGTACTCCAGGGCATGTCGCTGAACAGGAATGGGTTGAACTGCCGGAGTCCCAGTAGCGCGTAGCCTCCATCGGTGGTGCAATGAATGACTGCATCGTGCTCATTCAAGGATTGCGCCGCATCACGCAGCAATGCTGCAGACATTTCGACACAGTCCGTGCCGATCAGCAGTACTAATTCCCCTTGTTCGGCGCTACGCCGGGCAGTTCGCGCCAGTCGCGCACCGAGATCGCCTTCACCCTGACCTGAAATACCGATTTCTTTCGGCAGTTGAATGCCATGCCACGCTGCATGATTGATTTCCGGGGTAACACACAGTTCAACCGGGCCAATATCGGCGGCGAGTGCTTCGCGCAGTGTATTCAAAAGCATCTGCCGGGCCAGTTCGGCAGCGCCTTCCTCACCAAGCGCGGGTATCAGGCGTGTCTTGGCAAACCCTGGCTGGGGTGCCTTGGCGAAGATGATGATGCGCACCTGTTTCATCTCAAAGTCTTTCATCGCAAGGCCTTTCATCGGTACATCCTCGCCAGTTCACCCGCATCCGTGCCGCGCCAATAAGCCCAGCGCAAGCGCCACATCAGAAAAATAGTGCGCCACACGCCGCGTGTTTCCCAACGCCTTCCGGAAGTGGACACACATTGCGTGATGCAGGCAGGTCGCGAGCAAGCCAGCAAGCGTTTGCACAGCTCCACATCTTCCATCAAAGGCTGATCGAGGTAACCATGCAATTGCTCAAATACAGCACGCCGTACAAATATCGCCTGATCACCAGTGGCGATGCCGGTCAATCGAGAGCGCCAATTCATCAGACGTCCGATCACACGCAACATGAACGGCCGTCCTGTAATGCACACATCGAATCGACCCCAGCAATGATCTTTTTGCGCCAATGCATTGGCGATATGCCACACTGTGCCCTCAGGCAAACGCGTGTCAGCATGCAGAAACAGCAACACTTCCCCATTTGCGCGTGCTGCACCAGCATTCATCTGCCGTGCTCGTCCGCGTGCAGCGTGCAGCACAGTGAAACCTGCTATCTCGGCCAGCTTGGCCGACCCGTCTGTGCTGCCGCCATCAGAGAAAATTATCTCGCAACCGCCGCGCAGCAATGGCAGCAAGTGCGCGAACAATTCCGGCAATTGCTCAGCTTCATTGAGCATGGGCACGATGATGGACAAGCGCATGGTCATCCCCGTTTCCATGCGTGATAGCGTTCCAGCCATGCCAGCAGCTTTTGCGGCGCATGGGCGCGCTTCCACTCTCCCGCCGCGTATTTGTTGGCTTCGGCCAAGGTAGGATAGGTATGGATCGTGCCTAGTATCTTGTTCAGACCCAGCCCGTGTTTCATCGCCAACACGAACTCTGCCAGCAAGTCGCCCGCATGTTCGCCCACTATAGTGACGCCGAGTATCTTGTCCTTTCCGGGCACGGTCAGAATTTTGACGAAACCGTACGCCGTGCCATCGGCAATGGCGCGATCGAGATCGTCTATACCGTACTTGGTGACTTCATATGCGACATCTTGCTCGCGTGCCTCCTGCTCGTTGAGGCCAACGCGCGCGACTTCCGGTTCGATGAATGTCGCCCACGGGATGACCGAATAATCAACCTTGAATCTCTTGAAATCACCAAACAGCGCGTTCACTGCCGCGTACCATGCCTGATGCGCGGCAGTGTGGGTGAACTGGTACGGACCCGCGACATCGCCTGCGGCAAAGATGTTTGGATAGATTGTTTCCAGATAATCATTGGTGGTCACGGTACGATGGGCAGGAATTCCCAGCTCTTCCAGACCGAATCCTTTGAGACGCGCACTGCGGCCTACTGCGCAGATCAGCGCATCGAATTCGATGCGGCGCGATTGGCCGTCATGCTCCACCATGATGTATTTGCGCCCGCCTTCTTTTTCGCAGCGCACTGCCTTGTGACCGGTCAGCACTTCCACGCCGTCGGCGGTGAGCGACGCACGCGCCAATTCCGACACTTCGCTGTCTTCGCGGATCATGATACGCGGCGCCATCTCGATCTGCGTCACGCCCGAACCCAGGCGCGCGAAACTCTGCGCCAGCTCGCAACCGATGGGGCCGCCACCGAGCACGACCAGTCGCTTGGGTGGCGCATCCAGTTCGGCGAAAGTTGACCACAGCGTATCGCTGGTGACATAGCCAACATCATCCAGTCCCGGCAGTGGCGGAACGAACGGCCGCGCGCCGGTGGCGATGACGATGCTACGCGTGGTCAGCGTTTGCGTCTTACCATCATTCAATTTGATCTCTACGGTCCACGGATCGGTGATGCGCGCATAACCTTGCAGTACCTCCACGCCCAGACCGGTGAAGCGTTCGGCGCTATCATGTGGCGCAACGGTACGGATCACATCATGCACACGCGCCATCACCTTGCGAAAACTGAAATCGGGAACACCTGCGTTCAGTCCATAGTGTTCGCCATGACGAATCTGATTCGCCAGCTTGGCACTTTTGATCAATGCCTTGCTCGGCACACAACCGTAGTTGAGGCAGTCGCCGCCCATCTTGTGCGCCTCGACCAGCGTGACTTTGGCCTTGACCGCCGCCGCGATGTAAGCGGACACCAGCCCG
>JBGSKJ010000038.1:0-7649 GCA_041741275.1 Gallionella sp. | reverse complement strand
CTGCAATGCAACCCCTTTGAGCTTTCCCGTTACCGCTTTCCCCAGGATTTGGGACCATAGCGATTCTGTCTCGCGATCATAGAGCAGTACATCGCTGTTATAGAGCAACCCTGAGACGGCAAAACGCAACTTGCGCCCGTTTACCTCGCTTTGAAAGGCAACGCCGCTACCGCACAACGGGCAATACGTCACTGTGACTGGTTCGCCGCCGATGGTGTCGTTGACAATCTCGTGCCAATTGAGAATCGCAATCGGATAAGCGCGGGCGACGCCATTGCGGTAAATGCCCAGCACACGATCATCTGCGTGTAGCCAATCTGCATAGCCGGCAGTGGTGAAGCGCGGATGGTCGATGGTTGGAATGCCATCACGCGGCGGACCACCTCGCTCGATGGCTGCGACAGGAACCAGTGCGTTTCGCACATCAAATCCGTTCCAGGTATCTGCTGATGCGATGTTGCTCCACACCAATAACGCGCCGGCAATGAAGATGGCCAAATTGCAATCAAAGTGTTTGACCTGAATCGCTTTGCAAACATCAGTCGTACGCATTGGATGCCCCATGAGTAAAGTTAACCAACTGAGACATTAGTCGCAGATATACTGCTTTTCTTACTGGGAAGCTGGGTCAATGTTTTTGGCAATCCCAAGGCGGGCACGCCACTGATGAATGCCGCACCATCTGCGGCTATCGACTTGCCGCTCAAGGTGCTGGCGTGGAAAGACGAAGATGGCAAGGTGTGGTTAAGCTACAACAGTCCCGCCTATCTGCAACAACGACATCAAATCAAGGAAGAGTTTATGAAAAACATCGCCATGATCGGGGGCTGGTCGATCAGGTACTGAGTAATTGTTCTGCCGCGAGTGTCCGAAGTGAAGATACGGATCACCGTGGTTATTGGCAATGCGGTTGACGGGTGTCCGGCGGAATGTTGCGCAGCAGCCGGAAGCCGATCAGGATATGTTTGAGGGTGTTCGGGCGGCTGTGTCGCGCGGCGGCACGGCACACTCCGCAGCCCTTGTCATCCCAGGAACCGCCCTTGACGATGCTGCGTCCCACTCCTTGTGGTGTAGTCGTCCATTCATAGACTTGCCCGGCACCATCGAGCACGCCGAAAGGGCTGCTGCCGGCTGCGTATTGGCCGACTGGCGTGGTATCAAACGGACCGGCATCTGCACTGTTGAGATTGTTTGCGAAAAACTCGTTTCCCCACGGGAAATAGCGCCCATCGGTACCGCGCATTGCTTGTTCCCATTCATGCTCAGTGGGCAGCCGCCACGGATAACCGGTCTGTTGAGTCAACCACGCGGCATAACCTTGCGCATCGGCCAAGCTGACCAAAACCACCGGATGGTCTTCACGCCCTTGCGGCGGTTTGCGATCTTTCCAGGCGAAACGCAGTGTGCTCTCAAATGGGTGTATCAGTTGGTACGATGCCCATGTCTTTCGATTGACACGTGGCGCGTGATAACGTGTCGAGGCAATGAATGCTGCATATTGCCGGTTCGTAATCGGAGTTGCGGTGATGCAGTATGCTTCACTATGCACCGGCTGGCGCGGCAATTCGCCTTCGTACCAGCCTTGATCGCGGGTTATCGCTTCGTGGTAGGCTGACTCGTCCAGACGATAAGCCCACTCTCGCTCACGCGCATCGGAGCCCACTATAAAAATGCCTGCGGGAATTTCGATCAAAGCGGGAATATCGTTAGCCGTTGCGTTAGCCTGAGCACCGATGACACACAACAACACGCCGAGTAAATGCTGACAGAGCGAGCTTGTCGCAAGTGCGTACCGAGCAAGTTTTATCATCTGTTGCAAGACCGAGTTGGAAGTGCAACGCAGGATACATGACGGAGCATGCTGTATCCAGTGCGTTCCCCGATGTATCCTATGGCAAACTAATATGAGCAAATTCATAGCGCTGAACATATAGATCATAAGCAGAGGCGATGGAATTCTTTAATGCCATGCGGATAAGACTGACCCCTTTGTTATCTGGCTGGTCATCCAGCAGCGCACGATACAGGCCAGTATAAAAATAATCCGGTTCGACTCGCATCAGCATAATGATAGCGATGGCATCATGATGAATCGGTATGTGATAATCCAACACCATCTGCTCACCGGGCGCAAGACGCGTATCGGACATCTCCTCCGACAAATCCGCAGATACCTGTCTGGCGACAATTCTTTCCTGCAATGTTCCTTCGATGGGCTGTTTACCTGCCGACTCCTGGTATATCTGCATGGTCACTCTGGGCGTGACATAAGTCGGAAAATAATGCCCCGTTCCGCTATTGGTAAGAGTCATTCGTGCAGATACTTTTCCATCGTGCAAGGTTGGCGGGATAGTTTCTACAGTTACCCCTTTTCTCGTCATTTCCGGATCATGGATACCGCTCCACAAATGGCGGCGATCCGGCATGTGACAGCTCTGGCATTGCTTCCCTTGCTTGGAGTATGGCGATGCCTGCCACTCCTCGTATGTGTTCTCCAGCAGCTTGCCGTTCAGCGCATAACCATCCTTGTCAAACTGATGGCAGGTCGCGCAAAATCGACCATCTTCGAATGCCGGTGTGCTGACAAAGCCATCATGCGGACGTTCGTTGCCAGATTTTGGTGTTGCAGGTGGAGGGCCGTAGCGGACGTTCTTCCTGATGTGACAGGCCGCACAACTCAGTCCTTGTTCGTGCAGGGCATCGGTGCTTTTCTTACCGCGCAATTGTTTTATAAGGCTGGCTTCCTGCTCGGCCAGTGGCGCATGGCAGCGCGTGCAATCGCGCAAAGAGGATATATCCGTAGGATGTACGCTCACGAGTTGCCCCATGATGCCCGGCCCCATGGCATGTGCATGCAGGCTGGTTTTCCAGTCTTCCCATTGACGCTGGTGACAAGCACCACAGGCGGACGGTTCCAGTGATGCTTCAAGCGCGGAGTATGATTTAGGTGGCTTGCCTTGCGGCGCGACAGGCTGCGCCCAGTGGCGTTTCAAAAATTCATCGGTGCTATCCGATGCCGCGTGCAGCGAAGACACCGGCAACAATAAGGCTGAGATAAAAAACAGGAGCATGGTTGCCCAGCGCAAAAGCTTGGACACGGAGAACCGACGCTGAGGTGCGGCAATCTCCCGCAGCGTCATGGCGCAGAACATACCGAAGAAACAGCCCAAGCGAATGGCGAGTTCATGTTGCAGCATGAATGTATTTATAACCGAAAAGTCCCTTTATCCCATCATATGGTAGGCGGAGAAAAAACATTGTCATAAAAATCATGTATCACTCGACGCGAAAAACCCTGCGCAGGTGTATGCCCACCCAACTGCCCGGCAGTGCGGCGATGATCCAGAGCCAGCCGTGCAAACTGGTCGAAGAGACGCCTGAGAGGAAAGCGCCGATGTTGCAGCCATAGGCGATGCGAGATCCGTAGCCCATCAGCAACCCCCCGAGCAAAGCGGCGCAAAGTGGCAGCCATGCCACCCGGAAATTCGGCTTGAGTTTTCCTGCCAGCGAAGCTGCCATGACTGAACCAAGGATGATAGCCATGTCCATTACGCTGGTTTCATCGGAAAACACGCTGGCATGCAACATATCGAGCCGATAGCCGTTGTCCCAGAATACGCTGGAATGAGGATCCCATCCCAACAGGGTTGCCATCTTGGCTCCCCATAAGGTGAATGCCCAAGTTATGGACCAAGGATGTCCGGTCTCGATCAGAACACCCAGAATTAGCAGTGCCAACAGTAGCATGGTGGCAAACAGTGGCCATGGTCCACGCAGCAGCGTGAAGTTTTGCGGGTTCAGCTGCGTGGTGTCCGTCCCCCAGCGTTTGCTTGCCCACCACAAGCCACCAAATATCGCCAGTTGTAAAGCGACTGCTTGCGGCCAGCCCAACATCTCGCCTAATGCAGGCGCATCCCAGGCGGGGAAAGCTTCCCACCATACAGCGTGGAGGGTAGCAATCCAGCCGCCGAAGCAAAAAGTGATCAGTGTAAAAAACAGACGTGAATTGCCGCTGCCGAAACCGCATAATGTGCCGGAACCGCAACCGCCTGCCAGTTGCATGCCGATGCCGAACAGAAATGCACCGGCCGCAACGCCGAAGCTAAACGGTGCAACCGCCCCCACGAAGCTTTGACCATCGAACGAGCCCAAGGCAAGCAATGGTGCGAACAGCAAAGTAGTCAGGGTGAGCAGCAGTAATTGTGCTTGCACCAGTCTGACTTCGCCTGTCTCCATCATGCGCCGATAGGCGCCGGTAAAGCCGAATCCGGAGTGATGGAATGCCAAACCCAGCATTACACCGAGCAGCACCAGCATGATACTCAAGCTGTATTGGCTGGCCAGATAAGCCAGAAACAAAAGGGTAGTGAAGGCGAAAGCGAGATAAATTCGTTGCATGGATCCAGCCTCGCGTTCAACCAGGGCAAGCACTGTGTTTCACTGGATAGCCGATCATCGGCGATTCAAGAATGAGTAGGAACCTCGACATGGTTACACACGTTTATCAGTAATCAGCTGCTCGATTTCACGCATGGTGTCTTCCACTGAAATGGTGAGTTGACTGGTGACATCCAACTCCCGATCTTCGAACACGTCCTGGCCGGGATGCGCTGCCGCCCAAGCCCAGATGGCGGTATCGCGCTGCTTGAGCAGTGCTTCGATATGCGGACGGTAAAGCACAAACATCGCGCTGATCCAGCGGTTTACCGGCCAGGAAGGAAACGCATGATCGATCACGAAGCGGTCCAGCATATCGATAACCTGTTTGGCCGGGTACCATGCCTCGGCAGTCACCCAGCGATTGGTGGTGAACAACCCTGTCGGATAGCCGTAGCTGTCCATGGCGATCGCCAGCAGATGCGATAGTGCTTCGTCGCCTGTTGGCCAGGGATCGGTGGCAGGGTAGTTGATGGGCGCAACGCCCTCGGGCATCCCCTTCGGTCGCAGAAAACAGTGAAAATGTCCATGCTCTCCGATTTCGCCGCGATGCGCATGGTAGTAATACTGTGCATGGCTCTCGCGGTCATACACATCGTCATCGGGATAGTGATTGAACTCGTAAAACGTTTCGTCCTTATTCATTGTGTCGCGCAAAATTTCTCCCACGATATTCAACCCAGCTTTTTGCAGCACGCGATAACAATCGAGAATCTCCAGTCCGGCATGCTGCATTTTTTTCAGCTGTGACAGAGGCAGTTGAGAAAGATCAGGCGCAACAAACGACCCCATTGTGCGGTCGGAGTCCGTTGCTGGTTTATGCGAGGTATTTATCGTTTTTTGGCTGCGCATGGATTTTTGCCGGCGCAAGGATTCTTCGCCGCGCAAGAGTTGGATACGCCGAATGGGGCGGACAGTGTGCCGGAAGAAATCAGCGTTTTTGCGATTTGGTTAAGTGACATTAAAGCTTTTCTTAAATTGATTAACATTGTTGGCATTGTCCGAATGGCGGATACGGTATTGGTCGCAGGATAGCATGAATTCTTACAGTAAATACATGAATGCCCAACATAAAGTTAAAGCCACCGGTTTTGGCCGTAACAATATCCTGCATGAAGTCATAACCGGAATGGAATTCAGGTGCGGTAGCGATACGGTTTCTTCGGTTGAACAAAATTAACCATTGTTCACAGAATTTGAACGAAACGTTTACTTACCAAGGGAAAAGGGAATGTTCCATTTCTTTAAGATGATTGATTTATAACATATTGTTTCGTTTATTCTGGAGTTGGCCTGAATTATGCTCACATGACCTGATGTAGGAGATCTATTCATACCTGCTGCTTATTCCGGTTGCTCAGTAAATCGTTTCGTCTGGCCATAACTCAGGGAATTGCAGAATAGCTGGGCTGAATCTTTTCATTTACGACTTTATTCACCTATTTACGACTATATTTGTTCGGAATAGGATGGAAGCAGCGTGGGCGCAGCGCGAACCAGGCAGAGTACAGCGTGGTATCGGGGGGGCATCGAAGCATGCACATAGTGGTTAAAAATCATGAAGTAGAGGCTTATTCATTACAATTTGGTCGAAAGTATGCTAGGGTTTGTCGGCAGTGATTGCGGGAGACGCAGCGATCACACAACATGTGCAAAGGCAAGCAACTTGAATCCGCGTCTTTCTTATAGAGGAGAAATTTTATGAAAAAGATCATTCTTTCGCTGGCTGGTGTATTGGCAACAACCGCGTTTGCGCCGGAGGCATCGGCTGTCCCGGCGTTTGCGCGGCAAACCGGCATGGCTTGCAGCGCATGTCACTTCCAGTCATTTCCTATCCTGACCAAATTCGGCAAGTCTTTCAAGATGAGCGGCTTCACCATGATGGGTGCGCAAGGCAAGGTGGAAGGCGAACAAGGCCTGTCCATACCGGCCACGCTGAACATGGCGGTTGTGTTGAAGGCGCGTTACAAGAAGACCAACGGTACGGAAGCGGCAGTCCCGTTTTCGCGCAGCACGAACTCCGGGCGTATTGACCTGCCCGACGAATTTGCGCTGTTTGGGGCGGGTCGTGTTTCCGAAAATATCGGCGCCCTGGTTGAAATCAGTATCGCGGGTGCCGGCAACGCCGGCGTGGCCAATTTCAAGGTGCCGTTCGTGTCTGATGTCGGCAGCATGAAACTCGGTGTAGTGCCATTTTCAGGCGATGCCGGGGTGGCTTACGGATTTGACCTGTTCGCTACCGGTTCCAATACCACCGGCCGGGCGATTGAAAATGCCGAAGGCTATTCTGTAGCCAAATACCTGGGCACCCACACCGTAGTTTCGGGTGTGGCGGTTTATGTGGCGAACGATGACTTTCATGTCAATTACACACCATGGGCCCAGGGCAGCCAGGTGACCGCGGCGGGCGGTACAGCCACCAAGCTGGGTGGCAACTACATCCGCGCGGCATGGACGCCTTCCATGGCCGGCTGGGATATTGGCGTGGGCGTGCAGAACTTCAGCGGCAATTCCCAGAAGGGGATAGATTTAGTCGATGAAAGCACAACCCGCGATAGCGCCACCATTCTTGACGCGCAGGCGCAGGGTGCGGTGGCAGACATGCCGCTGGGTGTCTACGCCAGTATCGGCAAGGCTTCCGGCCAAACTGCCGGTGCTGTCAACACCTTCAACGGCGGCACGGACACGAGGTCGGCCTTCGGGATACTGGCTGATCTGGGTGTGATACCCGAGACACTGGCTGTGCAACTCGGTCTTATCCGTGCCAAGACCGGCGCTCTGTTGGCTGGCAGCAACGAGACTGACAATGCCGTTACCCTGGGTGCGCGTTACAAGATGCGCCAAAATGTGAATATGGGCGTGGCATACACCAAGTTCTCCGGTACTGCCTATGGTACCGGCGGCAGTCTTGACGCCAAGGTGGCGGGTAATACCGGTGACAGCTTGCTGAACCTGACTCTGATTGCCGCTTTCTGATTTAACGGTTGGGTTGAGCAGGATGGGTGGAGCGTAAGCAATAACCGCCAAACAACAAAAAAGCAGCTGAAATATAACAGGGGAGACTGATAAAACTACTAGCAGCCTGTCTGGCTTCCCATTAAACCCACCAACAACTCGGACTCGCCGAGCGGATTTGATCGTAATTTCATAAATTGTATTTTCAGGTTTCCATCAAGTAGTTTTTCAGACTCTCAAGAACGGTCATTACCGTC
>JBGSKJ010000037.1:0-9516 GCA_041741275.1 Gallionella sp. | reverse complement strand
CGACGGTAATGACCGTTCTTGAGAGTCTGAAAAACTACTTGATGGAAACCTGAAAATACAATTTATGAAATTACGATCAAATCCGCTCGGCGAGTCCGAGTTGTTGGTGGGTTTAATGGGAAGCCAGACAGGCTGCTAGAAGCACCCGTATTCGAAAGAACTGCGATTCTAAACGATGAAGCCTTCCAAGACCAGCAAGCAATGGATGCACGAGCATGTCAACGACCCTTTTGTGCAATTGGCAAAAAAGGAGGGCTATCGTTCGCGTGCCGCTTACAAGCTGCTCGAGATCGATGCCAAAGACCGCCTGATCAAACCCGGCACGGTGGTGGTGGACTTGGGGGCGACCCCGGGCGGCTGGTCGCAGGTGGCGGCAGCCAAGGTGGGGCGTGGCGGGAAGGTGATCGCACTGGATCTGCTGCCACTGGACCCTTTGGCCGGGGTGGATTTTATCCAGGGTGATTTCCGCGATGCTGCGGTGCTCAAGCGATTGGAAGATTTGCTGCATGGCAAGCCGGTCGGGCTTGTAATATCCGACATGGCCCCCAATATGTCCGGTGTGGCCTCCGCTGACCAGGCGCGCGCCGTGCACCTTGCGGAACTGGCGCTGGAATTCGCGCTCGAACATCTGAAACCGGAAGGCAGTTTTCTCGTCAAGGTCTTCCAGGGCGCGGGGTTCGAGGATTTCCTCAAGTTGCTGCGCAGTCGTTTCAGTAGGGTGTCAACGCGCAAGCCCAAGGCTTCGCGTGACCGGAGCAGCGAAGTGTATCTTTTGGCTAGCGAAAAGAAGCAATCCATAGTCTAATAACCAATCCCGTCAGCCTTTATTGCATCGATTATGGGGCTGTGTCGTTTAAGGAGTGATTTTGAACAACTTTAAGAGCATTGCAATCTGGATGGTCGTCGCCCTGGTGCTGATGACCGTGTTCAATCAATTCAACACACGCCAGCAACAGACTGCCCAGGTGCAGCTCGACTATTCCCAGTTCCTCGATGAAGTGAAGCAGGGCCATATCACCAAGGTGACCATCGAAGGACGCACCCTGAAAGCGACCACCAGCGAAGGCAAGCGCATCTCCAGCTATGCCCCCAGCGATATATGGATGGTGTCGGATCTGTTGAAGAACGGGGTGAGCATAGAAGCCAAGCCGGAAGAAGAACCCTCCTTCCTGATGAATATCTTCGTCTCATGGTTCCCGATGATATTGCTGATCGGTGTGTGGATCTTCTTCATGCGCCAGATGCAGGGCGGCGGCAAAGGCGGTGCGTTTTCGTTCGGCAAGAGCAAGGCGCGAATGATGGATGAGAACAAGGAGCGCTTCACGTTCGCCGATGTGGCGGGCTGCGATGAGGCCAAAGAAGAAGTGTCGGAGCTGGTGGACTTCCTGCGCGATCCGTCCAAATTCCAGAATCTCGGCGGGCGTATCCCGCGCGGCGTGCTGCTGGTGGGTAATCCCGGAACCGGCAAGACCCTGCTGGCAAAAGCGATCGCCGGCGAAGCCAAGGTGCCGTTCTTTTCGATCTCAGGTTCCGATTTCGTCGAGATGTTCGTCGGCGTGGGCGCGGCGCGGGTGCGCGATATGTTCGAGCAGGCGAAGAAGCATGCGCCGTGCATCGTGTTCATCGACGAGATCGATGCAGTGGGCCGGCAGCGCGGTGCGGGACTGGGCGGCGGCAACGATGAACGCGAGCAGACCCTGAACGCATTGCTGGTGGAAATGGACGGTTTCGAGGGCGCCAGCGGGGTGATCGTGATCGCCGCGACCAACCGCCCGGACGTGCTGGATCCCGCGCTGTTGCGCCCGGGCCGCTTCGATCGCCAGGTGGTCGTGCCGTTGCCGGATATCCGCGGCCGCGAACAGATCCTGATGGTGCACATGCGCAAGGTTCCGGTTGCCCAGGACGTGAAGGCCGATATTCTGGCGCGCGGCACGCCCGGCATGTCCGGTGCGGACCTGGCGAACTTGGTCAACGAAGCCGCCCTGTTTGCGGCGCGCCGCGGCAAACGTTTCGTCGAGATGGACGATTTTGAATCGGCCAAGGACAAGATCATGATGGGCGCGGAACGCCGCTCCATGGTGATGCCGGAAGAGGAGCGCCGCAACACCGCCTATCACGAGTCGGGCCATACGGTGGTCGCCAAGCTGTTGCCGAAGACCGATCCGGTGCACAAGGTAACGATCATTCCGCGCGGCCGCGCCCTGGGCCTGACCATGCAATTGCCTGCCGAAGACCGTTACAGCATGGACAAGGTGCGCATACTCGATACCATCGCGGTGCTGTTCGGCGGACGTATCGCCGAAGAGATATTCATGCACCAGATGACCACCGGCGCTTCCAACGATTTCGAACGTGCCACTGATATGGCGCGGCGCATGGTGACGCAATGGGGAATGTCGGACGCGCTGGGAATCATGGTATACGGCGAAAACGAGGCCGAGGTGTTCCTGGGCCGCTCGGTCACCACACACAAGAATATTTCCGAGGCCACCATGCAGCAGGTGGATGCCGAGATCCGTCGCATCGTCGATCAGCAATACGGTTTGGCGCGCGGATTGATCGAGGCCAATCGCGACAAGGTCGAGGCCATGGCCAAGGCTTTGCTGGAATATGAAACCCTGGATGCCGAGCAGATCGACGACATCATGGCCGGCAATGCGCCCCGTCCGCCCAAGCCTACCCAAAGCAACAAGGCGCCGCAACCGCCCCAAGACCAGGCACCGACTGCTCCCGCGACCACACCTACGCAACCCGCGCAGGGAATTTGAAGGCTGTGAAACGTGAAATGTGAAACGTGATCCAACGACAGGATTGCGTTTCACTTTTCACTTTTCACTTTTCACCCAATGAATTTCCGCTGCGGCAACTTCCAATTCGATCTGTCCCGGCCGCTGGTCATGGGCATCATCAACGTCACGCCCGATTCGTTCTCCGATGGCGGGCTGCATTTGCAGCGTGATGCCGCATTGGCACATGCCCATCAACTGATCGCCGAGGGCGCGGATATACTCGACATCGGCGGTGAGTCCACCCGTCCCGGCGCACAACCGGTCAGCGTTCAGGAGGAGTTGGATCGTGTACTGCCGATTATCGAAGGCTTGCGCGGCGCACCCGTGCCAATTTCCATCGACACCCGCAAACCGGAGATGATGCGCGCGGCGATAGCCGCCGGAGTGCAGATGGTGAACGACATCGACGCGCTTCAGGATGCCGCCGCGATGCAAGCGGTATCATCAAGCAACGTCGCGGTATGTCTGATGCATAAACTGGGTGATCCACGAACCATGCAGGCGCAGCCCCGTTATCAAGATGTGGTGGCTGAGGTCGGCGAGTTCCTGCGTGGCCGCATCGCAGCTGCAGAAGCTGCGGGTATCCGGCGCAACCGCATCGTGATCGATCCGGGCTTTGGCTTTGGCAAGACGCTGGAGCATAATCTCACCTTGCTGCGCGAATTGAAAAAACTGACTGAGCTTGGTGTGCCGGTATTGGTTGGCCTGTCGCGCAAGTCCATGTTGGGCGCGCTGGCCGTACAAGATGTCGCGCAGCGCGTGCCGGCCAGCATCGCGGCGGCGTTGATCGCGGTGCAGCGCGGCGCTGCGATCGTGCGTGTGCATGATGTGCGCGCGACGGTGGATGCGTTGAAAATTTTAAATGCGGTGAATTCGTAGGTGCGCGATTTATCGCGCCCCTGCGTATTAATAACAGTATTGTAGGGTGCGTAAACGCACCCTACAAAACATCGTTAGGTTTTAACGCAAATTAGAATTACGAGTAAACAGGGCAAAGGCAATGAGCAAAAAATATTTTGGCACCGACGGGGTGCGCGGACGGGTCGGTGAACATCCCATCACGCCGCAATTCGTCATGCACCTGGGCTATGCGGCCGGCAAGGTGCTGGCGAGTGCCGGTGATACGCGCGGCGAGCGCACCGGCGTGCTGATCGGCAAGGACACGCGCATCTCCGGCTACATGCTGGAATCGGCTCTGGAAGCCGGTTTGATCGCGGCGGGCATCGATGTCTACCTGGCCGGTCCGCTGCCCACACCTGCGGTTGCATATCTGACCCGAGCGCTGCGACTGCAGGCTGGAATCGTGATCTCCGCATCGCACAATCCGTTCGAGGATAACGGCATCAAGTTCTTCTCGGCTCATGGCACCAAGTTGCCGGACGAGACCGAGCGTGCCATCGAAGCGGCATTGGATGAACCCATGCAAACCAACGCTTCGGACGGACTGGGCAAAGCCAAGCGCATCGACGATGCAGTCGGCCGCTATATCGAATTCTGCAAGAGCACTTTTCCCGCCGAGCTGGACTTGCGCGGTCTGAAGATCGTGGTGGACAGTGCGCATGGCGCGACCTACCACATTGCGCGCCACGTGTTCCACGAACTCGGTGCCGATGTCATTGCCATCGGCGCGCAACCCGACGGCAAGAACATCAACGCCGGCTACGGCGCGACCGCACCGGATAATTTGCGCAAGGCAGTGGTTGAGCATAAGGCGGATATCGGCATCGCGCTGGACGGCGACGGCGACCGCCTGGTGATGGTGGACAGCGAGGGGAAACTCTATGACGGCGACCAGTTGCTGTATGTGATCGCCAGGCATCGTCAGGCACAGGGGAAACTGCACGGTGGTGTGGCCGGCACGCTGATGACCAATCTGGCGTTCGAGCACGCCATGCAGAAGCTGGGCATCCCCTTCAAGCGCGCCAAAGTCGGCGACCGCTACGTGATGGAATTGCTACAGCAGCAAGGCTGGCAACTCGGCGGCGAAAATTCCGGCCATATCATCTGTCTGGACAAGCACAGCACCGGCGACGGCATCGTTTCCGCATTGCAAGTGCTGCAAGCATTGCGGGTGAACAAGCAAACCCTGGCAGAGGCAACGCGCGATCTGCATATGTATCCGCAGGTGCTGACCAATGTGAGAGTGAACAAGGGTGTAGATTGCCTCAGTCACGACAAGGTCAAGGCGGCGGTGGCCGATGCCGAACGGATACTGAATGGCAAAGGCCGCGTGCTGTTGCGCCCTTCCGGCACCGAGCCGTTGCTGCGCGTGATGGTTGAAGGGGAAGACCGGCAGTTGGTCGAACAATCCGCACGGCATATCGCCGAGGTGGTGCGCAAAGTCGCAATAAGCTGATTTAAACCGTACGTGAATGGCAGCCAGCTAGTACATTCGGTTGCCAGTTCGCAATAGCCCAAGCCAATATTCGCTCTATCCTACCGTGCTGTAATTCAGTAGGTGGTTGTTGACGCAAGAACACCAGCGCCTTAAACAAGGTGGAAGCTGCGCTGTCTTTTTCGACAGGTTGGGCGAGGGTTTGTTTGCCGAGTTTTTCGCCTTGCGCGTTCACCACCACGGGCAGGTGCATGTAGGCCGGGGTGGGAAACCCCAGCAACTGTTGCAAAAAGATCTGGCGTGGGGTGGAGTAGAGGAGATCTGCCCCGCGCACCACATCGGTGATTCCCTGAGCGGCATCATCCACCACTACCGCCAGTTGGTAGGCAAACAAACCATCGGCACGCAGCACGACGAAATCGCCGACTTCGTTTTCGAGGTGCTGGGTGATGCGACCTTGCAGCGCGTCGTTGAATTTGACAATTCCTTCGTCATATAATCTGACTGACCCACTTGGTGCGACATCCTGCCCCCTCGCAAGCTCTCCCCCTTGCAGGGGGAGGGCTAGGGAGGGGGTAGAAGCTTGGCTTCCCCACTGTTCTACCCCCATCCCACCCTTCCCCCTGCAAGGGGGAAGGAGCGAGCGATCCGTCCGCACCCGCCACGCCCGTCCCTCGCGTCCCGCCGGAATGCCATTGCGGCACGTGCCCGGATAGACCAATTCATCGCCACGATGCAGTGCCGAGTCGGTGATCTCCTTGCGGCTGCAAGCACACGGATACACCGCGCCAGCTTCTTTCAGCCGATGAAAGGCTGCTTCGTAGGCGGCAGTGCGCTGGCTTTGGTAAATGATGTCTTCATCCCAGTGCAGGCCGTAAGCTTCCAGAGTACCGAGGATTTCATCGGCAGCACCCTTGACGGTGCGCGGGGTGTCGATGTCTTCGATGCGAACCAGCCACTTTCCTTGATGATGTTTTGCATCGAGAAAGCTGCCGACGGCGGCGACCAATGAGCCGAAGTGGAGGGGGCCGGTGGGAGAGGGGGCGAAGCGACCGCGATAATTCCGATCCAATTTCATTGGTGAAACTGCGTTGGCTTCCTCGCGAACTCCTGGTCGTGCTATATGCACTGCCTGCGTCGTTCGCTCGTTGCCGCCTTGTTTGACCTTCGAAATTGAATTGGAATAGGTTGTTTCAAGCAGGAACCGCCTCTTCGGCAAACTCCAGCTTAACCTTGCCTTCCGTATCGACATCGACGGTCACCTTGCCACCGTTGGCCAGCTTGCCGAACAGCAGTTCGTCGGCCAGCGCGGAGCGTATGGTGTCCTGGATCAGGCGTGCCATCGGGCGCGCGCCCATCAACGGGTCGAAGCCATTCTCGGCCAGATGGTCTTTGAGCGCGTCGGTGAACACGACTTCCACTTTTTTCTCATGCAATTGTTCTTCAAGCTGCATCAGGAATTTGTCCACCACGCGCAGGATGACTTCGTGATCCAGCGGCGCGAAGGAGATGATGGCATCCAGACGGTTGCGGAATTCCGGCGTGAAGGTGCGTTTGATGTCTGCAAACTCATCACCGACCGCACTGCTCTTGGTGAAGCCGATCTGGCTCTTGTTCAGCGCTTCCGAACCCGCGTTGGTGGTCATGATGATGACCACGTTGCGGAAATCGGCCTTGCGCCCGTTGTTGTCGGTCAGCGTGCCGTGATCCATCACCTGCAACAGGATGTTGAAGATATCCGGGTGCGCTTTTTCGATCTCGTCCAGCAACAGTACCGCATGCGGTTGTTTGCTGATGGCCTCGGTGAGCAGCCCGCCCTGGTCGAAACCGACATAACCGGGCGGCGCGCCGATCAGGCGCGATACGGCGTGGCGTTCCATGTATTCGGACATGTCGAAGCGATGCAGCGGCATTCCCATCGCATAGGCGAGTTGGCGCGCCACTTCGGTCTTGCCGACACCGGTCGGGCCGGAGAACAGGAAGCTGCCAATCGGTTTTTGCGGATTGCCGAGACCGCTGCGCGACATCTTGATCGCGGTGGCGAGCGCCTCTATGGCCTTGTTCTGGCCGAACACCACCGCTTTCAAATCCCGGTCCAGGGTCTTCAGTGTATTGCGATCATCCGAAGAGACACTGCGCGGCGGGATGCGCGCGATCTTGGCAATGATCTCCTCGATCTCATGCTTGCCGATGACTTTCTTCTGCTTGGATTTGGGCAAGATGCGCTGCGCCGCGCCGGCCTCGTCCAGCACGTCGATGGCCTTGTCCGGCAGGTGGCGGTCGTTGATGAAGCGTGCAGAAAGTTCAGCCGCGCTGGTGAGGGCGGCCGCACTGTACTTGACGCTGTGATGTTCTTCGAAACGCGATTTCAGGCCGCGCAGAATCGCAATGGTCTCTTCCACTGACGGTTCAGGCACGTCCACTTTCTGGAAACGGCGCGACAGCGCGTGATCCTTCTCGAAGATGCCGCGATATTCCTGATAGGTGGTCGCGCCTATGCATTTCAATTGCCCGTTCGACAACGCCGGCTTGAGCAGATTGGAAGCATCCATCGTGCCGCCGGAAGCCGCACCCGCGCCGATCAGGGTGTGGATCTCGTCTATGAACAGGATCGCGTGCGGGGCATCGGTGAGTTCCTTGAGCACGGCTTTCAGGCGCTGTTCAAAGTCGCCGCGATACTTGGTGCCGGCCAGCAGCGCACCCATGTCGAGCGCGTACACGTGTGCATCGCGAAGGATTTCCGGCACGTCCTTTTCCGTGATGCGCCGCGCCAAGCCTTCGGCGATCGCAGTCTTGCCCACGCCCGCCTCTCCAACCAGCAACGGGTTGTTCTTGCGGCGGCGACACAATGTCTGGATGACACGCTCCAACTCTATTTCGCGACCGATCAGAGGGTCGATCTTGCCGGCCAGCGCCTGTGCGTTCAGATCCAGCGTGTAGCTCTTCAGCGCACTACCCGGACTCTGTTCCTGCTCTGAATCCGCTTCGCTGTGCGGTTTGGTTGGCGTGCCAGGCTGGGTCTTGTCGATGCCGTGTGCGATGTAATTCACCACATCCAGACGGGTGATGTTGCGCTGGGTGAGGAAATACACCGCATGCGAGTCTTTTTCTCCGAACAGCGCGACCAGGATGTTGGCGCCGGTCACTTCTTTCTTGTTGGTGGATTGCACATGCAGGATGGCGCGCTGGATGACGCGCTGGAAGCCGACCGTGGGCTGGGTGTCCACTTCGTCGTTGCCCGGTGTGATCGGGGTGTGGGTGGCGATGAAGTCGGACACGGTCTTGCGCAACTCGTCGATGTCCGCGCCGCAGGCACGCAACACCTGCGCGGCGGAAGCGTTGTCCAGCATCGTGAGCAACAGGTGCTCGACGGTGATGAACTCATGACGCTTCTGGCGAGCCTCGACGAACGCCAAGTGCAAGCTGACTTCCAATTCCTGTGCAATCATCTTAACTCTCCTCCATGCCGCATCGTAGCGGATGCCCGTGCTGCTTTGCAAGCTCTGTCACTTGTGCCACCTTGCTTTCGGCGACATCGCGGGAATAGACGCCGCATACTGCCGATCCCTTGTTGTGTACTTCGAGCATGATTTGCAGCGCACGTTCACGATCCATGGCGAAAAAGCGCTGCAACACCTCAATCACGAAGTCCATCGTGGTGAAATCGTCATTGTACAAAATCACCTTGTACATACGCGGCTGCTTTAACTTTGCCCGTTCCGGCGCGAGCACCGAACTGCTGTGTTGTCTGTCTGCCATATTCCGTAAAGTGCATTTTGATACTTATCTACAGGGTATAGTTGATGATTAGCGGCGCTTTTTCAAGCCTAATCGAAAAATATTTTATAAACCGCTTGACGTTATCAACTAAACAGGAGTAAAAAGCGCGCAGGTGTTTGATTCAAAGTATCTGCAGTACTGGTTTCGCCGTGTGCGATCTTTAGATTCAAACAGTTTCGCGGGGGATTTCCCCGTTTTTTTAGTAAGGAAGTAATCACATGGCAACTGGTACAGTTAAATGGTTCAACGACGCAAAGGGTTTCGGTTTTATCACTCCCGATGACGGTAGCGAAGATCTGTTCGCGCACTTTTCCGCAATCAACATGAGCGGTTTCAAGTCACTCAAAGAAGGCCAAAAGGTCACCTTTGAGGTAGTACAAGGCCCCAAGGGCAAGCAAGCTTCCAACATCCAGGCTCCTTAATCGGTTCGTGGGTTGGTAAAAAAGCCCGGCACTTGCGTGCCGGGTTTTTTTTTTGGTGCGCCCGGCAGGGCGCACTTACTTGGAGGTGAAAGTCCTCTACTCGCCCTGCAAGGGGAAGAGTTAGCTGAACGGCAAGGGTGTCGCGGGCGACTGCGAATCTGGAGGAAGCCGAAGGCAAAGCGCTGGCCTG
>JBGSKJ010000036.1:0-19670 GCA_041741275.1 Gallionella sp. | reverse complement strand
GCCGCGGCTGCGCCTAGTGCGGGTGCAACGGCCTTAGGCGCGCGCGGGCGCAGCGGCGGGTTGCTGCCGGCGGAAACCATGTACCACACATAAACTGCACCCACAGCGAGCAATAAAAAAGTACCGCCCAGCGCAAGCAGCAGATTGCGATTGATTCCACCCAGACGAGCATGCGGTACCGCATGGGATTTCGCGCTGAACAGATTCTTTCCGGTACTGCGTGCCGTGCTATTGGATGATGGGGCAACGGGCGCGGAGACTGCCGGCTGCGGATCGGGATTTGCCGATACTTTGTTGGGATGTTCTTCCAGGCTGAGTTCGAGACCGGAATGGCGACCATCTCCGCCCAGCGCGGATAGTGCTTGCTGTGCTTTCTTGCGTGCGTCCAGGAGCAGGCTCATGTTCGGGGGTTTCCTATGGCTTGCCGCTGGCCGATTCTTTGAAGAAATCCTGATCCGGCAACGTATCGCGATACGCGCTGAAATCCCCGTTCAGGTCGGCGTCCTTGATCACCACCGGGCGCAGGAAAATGACCAGCTCGGTTTTTATCGTGGTGTCGTTGCGATTCTGGAACAGATTACCCACTATTGGAATTCGCGCCAGCAGCGGCACCTCATCGGTGAGCTTGTCCATGCGATCCTCCATCAGGCCTCCCAGTACCGCGGTCTGGTTGTTCTCGATCTTCAGCACCGATTCCATCTCGCGGGTCGATGTCTGCGGGACCGAATTGGCGAAGGCGAGGTTGGGCGTGGGGTCGTTGGCATTCTTGAGCAGGCGCGTGATCGACGGACGGACGCTGATCAAAACGGTGTCGCTGTCGTTGATCTGCGGCGTCACGCTCATGGTGAAGCCGATCGGCACGGTGTTGACGGTGGTGGTATACGCAATGGGCGCAACACAGGGAGCCGGGGTGCAGGTCCCTATGGTTGAATTGACGGTGAAATATACCGTGTTATCCACCACGCGCAGCATCGCGGTCTGGTTGTTCATCACGCTCAGCTTGGGACTGGACAGTACTTTCACATTGCCGAACGACTCCAGCAGGGAAATGCTTGCGGCCAGGTCGCCGAACTTGGAAGTGGGGTTGAAGTAGCCGAGGGTGAACATGCTGCCGGTGTTGGCGGCGGGCAAGCCGGCCGTGCCGCTCTGCTGTATATCAAAGCCTTTGCTGCCAAGCGCAAAGCGTGACCAGTCTATTCCTTGCTGGTAATTGTCGCTCAGCCGCACCTCCACGATGGTCGCCTCGATCAGCACCTGGCGCCTGGCGCTGGCCATGATCTGGTCGACGAATTCCTGGATCTTTTCGTGCTGTTTTCCGGTGGCGCGCACCGTGATGATGCCGTTCTCCGGATTGGCGATGACCGAGGCCGCCTCGCGGAACGTGCTGCGCCGCGTGACGGTCACGCCGCCCTCTTCCACGCTGACCGGATTTGGACTGTCTTCGACCCCGTCTTTGGGCGCGGATTTCTTGCTGCCGCCCGAGGGTTGAACCCCGGTGCCGGTGCTGCTGGCCTCTCTGACCTGTTGCACCGAAGTCTCGCTGGAGCCGGCCGGCAGTATCTTGTCGGTCTCGCGCAGAATGTCCTTGATGTTCTGGATCAGTGTCTCCCAGAAATGGTTCTTCGAGGTGTTCTTGATCGCGAGCGACGAACTGTTCCCGCCGCCGCCCCCTCCCGCTCCGGTGGAACCGACCAGTGAAGAGTTGGAGATCGAGCCGTCCGAGTCGCGTGTCATGTTGACGTAATCGATCTTGTAGCTATGCAGGAAAGGGGAGTCGGGCATCACGGTCAGATATCCGTTGTCCAGTTCGTAGCGCATATCCACCTGTTTGGCGATGCGCGTCAGGATCTGCGGCAGGGTCTGGTTGATGGCGTTCACCGTGACCGTGCCCTGGATGCCGGGGTGGATGTCCAGATTGATCCTGGCATCGCGTGCCAGCGCGAACAGGATCTCCTGTGCCGGAACATTGGTGACCACCACGCTGTAAGTCTCGACCTTGGTGGCCGGCTTGGGCGGAGGGAGCACGACGCCTCGCTTGACCGTCTCCGGGATCGCGGATGTTGCGTCAGCCTGGCCGGCTTGCCGCTGGATGTGTTTGTCCGAAGGTTGGATCGGTTTGGTGCCGCACCCGGCCAAAATCAGGCTAATGGCGCAGAAGTATATTATTTTGCATGAGCGCATTGTTCTTTTCCCCCTTACTGGTTCGCAGACTAACAGCTTTGCGGATGTTGCTCAATATCCATTTTCACTTCATATTTTTTCAAAAGATGTGGATGGATGTGGCGAACGCTTCCCTGTAACGTGTTGGCAATTCCCCGGTCGCTTTGCGCGCCGCATCGATCGACGGGTATGCGCCGTAAAGGACGCGCACCCCGTCCTTGCTGCCGAATTTGGTGGGCAGCAGATAGATTTCGTGGAGTTTGCCCAGTTTGTCCGCGCGCCTCAGGAAACCCTCGATACGTTCCTTATTGATCTCCTCGTTGTAGTACAACTGGATGCTGGCCACAGCTGTTTTCTGCTCGAGCAATTGTTTGCCCGCCGCCAGGCGTTGTTCGAACCGGCTGGTTTTTCCTGCTGCCGGGTTGCCGGCCGGCGGTGCAGGGGGGATGGGCATCGCGACACCGGCTGCGGCTTTGTCCTGTTTCCGTATCGGGTCGGAGTCTACCGGCACCGCGACGAAAGTGACCGACTGTTCCGCCGTCGCGGCAGCCGACGATGCGGGCATGCTGTCGGGTTGGGACGCGACAGGCAGTGCAGCGGGCACAGCGGAGGCACTGCCCTCTGCCCCGATTGTGCCTGTACCGGCGACTGCCGAAAGGGGGGCGTCCGGCGCTGTGCCACGTGCGGCTGCCACCGGCTTTTGTTCCATCATCCACCAGGTGGTCAGGCCGGCTAACAGCACTGCGGCGGCACCGCCCGCCAGCAGCAGTCCTTTGCCGGTCCGGGAATCGGCGGGCGGGAGATCGCTGTCACGCAGCGCGGCCTGTACATGCCGGGTTTTGATGTAATAGGTATCCTCGATAAATGCGGCCAACAGCGATTTGTCCGCGAGGATATTGACACGGCGCATCAGCCCGTGGGAAGCATCGGCGATCAGTTTGACGGCGCCCGGCGAAAAGATGTCCGGACCGCGGTAACCGGCCGCACGCATCCGGAACATCAGGTAACTTTCAAGGATGTTGCGCGACAGTGGTTGCATGTGGAAGTGGTGCACGATGCGATCCTTGAGTTGGCGCATGTTCGGCTGGTCCAGCTTGGAGTTCAATTCCGGTTGTCCGAACAGGACGATCTGCAGCAGTTTAGAATTGCCGACTTGCAAGTTGTACAGCAGGCGAAGTTCTTCCAGCGTCTCCAGCGGCATGGCATGAGCCTCATCCACCAACACCACGATGCGCTTGCCTTCGCGGGCCTTTTCCTCGAGCTTGTTCTGGATCATGCTCATGATGACTCCGACACGCTCGCCGGTGGTTTTCAGTCCGAGGCCGTCGGCGATCGCATACAGCATCTCCTCGCGCGACAGGCTGGGATTGGCAAGATAGATGGTTTCGATATGCCCGGGAAGTTTTTCAAGCAGCATGCGGCACAGCATGGTTTTGCCGCTGCCGACCTCACCGCTCACCTTGATGATACCCTCGACCTCGCAGATCGAGTAGATCAGCGCATCAAGGATCTCGCCGCGATTGGCACCGGAAAAAAAGAATACCGTGACAGGAGTGATTCTGAACGGGTGCTCGGTGATGCCGAAGTGTTCCAAATACATGTGCGTACCCCTATAAACCCGGATTATCCGTTTGCGCAGTCATTTCCGAATCCTCTTTTTGGCCCTTCGCATTGCTGTCTCCTTCCGCGAGATGGTCGGGGTTGGAGGGCGGAGGGTAACGACTGATCGGCAACGGTTTCCATGACATGAATCCTATTGCTTGAGTTTTTCATGTGCCCCCATTCTGCTGTGCAGAGTGGTGCGGTTGATGCCGAGCAGTCTGGCGGCTTCGCTGATGTTGCCGGAGGCCAGTTCCATTGCCGCGCCGATATAGTAACCCTCCTGCTCGCGCAGATGCTGATCAAGATTGAAGTAGCCTGTCTTGAGCAGATCCTGGGCTGGTCCGGTGACAGCTTCAAACGCGGTTGTTTCAAACGGGTCGAATTCCTCCTGCAACTGCGAGGCATCTATGGTTTTCCCCGGATATTTAGTGGCGAGCCGGATGACGATGTTGCGCAATTCGCGGTTGTTGCCGGGGAAGCTGTAGCGTTCCCAGAGTTGCAGTGCCTCCGGGTTCAATTCGAAAGGCGCCTGGCCGATCTGCCGCGCGAAATAAGCGCGGAAATGCTCGAGCAGGAGCAGTTTGTCCTGACCCAGTTCGCGCAGCGGAGGAACCGAGATCGGGAATACGTTGAGGCGGTGGAAAAGGTCGCCGCGAAACGCTCCGGCCCTGACCGCGTCACGCAGGTTGCGATTGGTGGCGGCGATGATGCGAGCATGGCTGGTGCGTGTCGCGGTCTCACCGACACGCTGATATTCGCCGTTCTCCAGCACCCGCAGCAATTTGGCCTGGAGTTCCAGCGGCAGTTCGCCGATCTCATCGAGAAATAGCGTGCCGTCGGAGGCGTCCTCAAAAAATCCCGATTGCGAACCGGTTGCGCCGGTGAAGGCGCCTTTGCAGTAGCCGAACAGGGTGGGCTCGATCAGCGTCGGAGCGATCGCGGCGCAGTTGAGCACTTTGAAAGGCGCCTCCGGATTGGGCCCGTTTTTTTGTATCGCAATCGCCACCAGTTCCTTGCCGCTGCCGGACTCTCCCTCGATGAGGACCGGAAAAGGTGTGGCGGCATACACCACGATCTGGTCGCGCAGCGCCCGGATGCGGTCGCTTTGTCCGATGATGCCGAAGCGTTTCGCATCCCGGGATGATGAAGGCTGAAGCAGCTCATCCGGCTGGCTTTGCTGAATCTTCAGCGCATCGTCAAAATACTTCCTGATCTTCTCCGGCGCACAGGGTTTTGCGATGAAATCGATCGCACCCATGGCGCGCGCGTGGCGCGCGTTGCTCAGATCGTTTTGCCCGGACAGGACGAATATCTTGATCTTTGGTGCATGCGCCAGCAATTCGGCGATCAGATGGAATCCTTCATCGGGCCGGTGCGGCAAGGGCGGCAGTCCCAGATCGACCAGCGCCAGTTGCGGCGGGTCGGGCAAGTCCCGCAACAAAGCGATCGCCGCAGCGCGCGACTCAGCCTGGTGCACCCTGAAATCGCCGCCCAAAGCCATCGCCAGCCCTTCGCGTATCAGGGGGTCGTCATCAACGATCAGCAGGTCGCGGATAGTCGAAAGGCTGTTCAACTTGCGTTCATCAAGTTAGGCATGGTGTTGGGAAGCATAACGGTAAGCGGTCTGAAGCTCAAGGGGATAGGTGAAGGGTGACAGCGGCGCAGAGGGTTTTACCCTTATCCCTTCCTTCTTCCCCCTTTTTGCTTCAATGATTTGGGAATTGCCGGCGCGTGGTTTAGAATGAGCCTTCTCGATTTCCAGGGTTTCAATTTTGTCTGCGCCAGCACTGCTCGAAATTCGCGATCTCAATTTTGCCTACGATAAGCGCCCCATTCTGGAAGGCATCAGCATGACTATTCCGAAAGGGAAGTTGATCGCCATCATGGGCCTGAGCGGTTGCGGCAAGACCACGCTGCTTCGCCATATCGGGGGGTCGCTCAAACCGACCAAAGGCTACGTCAAGGTGGGCGGACAGGTGATACACGAGCTGACTCAGGAAGGGCTTTATGCGATGCGGCGCAAGATGGGCATGCTGTTCCAGTTTGGCGCTTTGTTCACCGACATGTCGGTATATGACAATGTCGCGTTCCAGATGCGCGAGCATACCGACCTGCCGGAACAGGTCATTCATGACCTGGTGTTGATGAAGTTGCATGCGGTGGGACTGCGCGGGACGCATGACCTGATGCCTTCCGAGTTGTCCGGCGGCATGGCCCGGCGCGTCGCTTTGGCGCGCACCGTGGCGCTCGATCCGATGCTGATCATGTATGACGAGCCGTTTGCCGGACTGGATCCGATCTCGCTGACGGTGGTCGGTGATTTGATCCGCCGCCTGAATGACGCTCTGGGTGCGACCTCGATCGTGGTCACCCATGATGTGCAGGAGTCCATGAAGATCGTGGACCATGTATATTTCATGGCGGACGGCGTGATCGTCGCGGAGGGAACGCCCGATGAGATCAGCGCCTCGGATAAGGATTTTGTGCACCAGTTCGTGCACGGCGAAATGGATGGCCCGGTGCCGTTCCATTATCCCGGCAGAGATTACCGCCAGGATCTGGACCTGCGAGCATAAGGAGCCACGGATCATGCCGGGAATCAAGACAATCAAAATTATCGGGCATCGTGCCATCAACGCGGTATGGCGGATCGGCATGGCATCGAGGTTCTTTTTTCTGACCCTGCTGTATTCGGGCAGCAGTTTCCGCCGCTTTCACCTGATCATCAAGGAGTTGTTTTCCACCGGCGTGATGTCCCTGATCATCATCATCGTGGCGGGCCTGTTCGTCGGGATGGTGCTGGGTTTGCAGGGTTATGAAACGCTGCAGCGCTATGGTTCGGAATCGGCGCTGGGCGTGATGGTGGCGCTGGGTTTGGTGCGCGAACTGGGGCCGGTGGTCGCGGCATTGCTGTTCGCCAGCCGTGCCGGTTCGGCGATGACGGCGGAGATCGGTTTGATGAAAGCGACCGAGCAGATCTCGGCGATGGAGATGATGGCGGTGAATCCGATCGCTCGCATCGTCGCGCCGCGCTTCTGGGCCGGCGTGATCTCGATGCCGCTGCTGGCCGCCATGTTCAGTGCGGCGGGCATATTCGGCGGCTATTTCGTCGGGGTGGTGCAGATCGGCGTGGACGAGGGCTCGTTCTGGTCGCAGATGCAGGCGGCGGTGGATTTTCGCGAGGACATCATGAACGGTGTGATCAAGAGTTTCGTGTTCGGCACCGTGGTGACGGTGATCGCGCTGTTCGAGGGCTATGATGCACCGCCCACCGCAGAAGGCGTGTCGGGCGCGACCACTCGCACCGTGGTGACCTCGTCGCTGGCGATCCTGATGCTGGATTTTGTAATGACCGCAATCATGTTTAGAGGGAATTGAGTTTAAGGGCGCCTCTAAAAATTCAGAGTTCGCCCAAATACAAGGCGCGGGAAAAATTTCGCCGCACCGTATATGGATGTATATGTAAGCAAGAAATTTTTTTCGCAACACAGTATAACCAGCCACTTGGTTGCCGTTTTTTGGCGACCTAGTGGAATGGCTAGTTGTTTCATCAGTTGGGATGAAATCTGGATTTTAAGAGGGGCTCTTTATGGAACGGACTACGCTGGACTTGTGGGTGGGCATATTCGTGGTGGCAGGCATCGCCGCGCTGGTGATGCTCGCGATGAAGGTCGGGAACCTGAGTACCTACAACGTGTCGGACACCTACCAGGTGCAGGCCTATTTCACCAATATCGGCGGATTGAAGCCCAAGGCTTCGGTCAAGAGCGCCGGGGTGCTGGTCGGTCGCGTGACCGGCATCACGCTGGATACGGAACGCTATGAGGCCATGGTGGTGATGAATCTGGACCAGCGCTATCAATTCCCGAAGGATACCTTCGCGAATATACTGACCTCCGGTTTGCTGGGCGAACAGTACATCGGCCTGATGCCCGGCGGTGACAGCGAGATGCTCGAGAATGGCGGGATCATCAAGAAGACCCAGTCGGCCGCGGTGCTGGAAGAGCTGATCGGCAAGTTCATTTATAACAAAGCCGAAGAACCCTTAAAGTAAATGAGAGATCACATGGCGGTATTGAAAAAAACGATTCTGGCGGTATCGATGTACTGCGCAGTGGTTGTGGCGCACGCGGAAGTGATCGCGCCTGACGCGCTGATCAAAAACACCGTGCAGGAAGTCATTGCAGTCATCAAGCAGGACAAGGATATCCAGGCAGGCGACCAGAAAAAGATCCTGGCGCTGGTGGATGCCAAAGTGCTGCCGCATTTCGATTTTGCCCGCATGACGCAGCTGGCGGTCGGCAAGCACTGGCGTACCGCGACCCCCGCGCAGAAGCAGGCGCTGGTGACCGAGTTCCGCAACATGCTGGTGCGCACCTACACCAAGGTTTTCACCGTGTATCGCGATCAAACGGTGCAGGTGAAGCCGCTCAAGATGGGTGCCGATGCAACTGACGAAGCGACCGTCAAGACTGTCATCAGCAAACCCGGGACGCAGCCGATCCTGGTGGATTATGAATTGAAGAAGTCTGCTGATGGCTGGAAGGCATTTGACATATCCATAGAGGGCGTCAGCATGGTGATGAGCTATCGCGGCACGTTCACCACGCAAATCCAGGAAAGCGGGATAGACGGTCTGATCAAGACCTTGTCCGACAAGAATGCCAATGCGGCGGAGGCCGACTTGGGCAAGGTCGGTGCGAAGTGAGTCAGCGCGGGGCCGAAGAACTTTTGGCCGGGCACCCGGGTGAGCGGATGGTGTTGCAAGGCCACCTGAACATGGAAACCGTTCCGGCATGGTTTGCGAGCGGATTGCAGCGTCTGTCCGGCGAAGACTTGCTGGTGGACTTTTCCGGGGTCGAGTCGGTCGATTCCGCCGCAGTCGGTATGCTGCTTGGCTGGACAAGGGCCGCTCAGAGCGGATCACATGTTTTGAAGGTGGTTGGGCTGCCTGAAAATCTGCTCACCCTGGCGCGTCTGTACGGGGTGGACGAGATGCTGCCACGGCAATCGGTTTGATATATGGAGTGCGGCCTGCATGTGTTATTGGGGCTTCAGCCCCTTACAACCACGGCGGTGCAAACTCCCGTCCAGTCTTTGACTGGAAACGGATTTGCCTGCCCTTGCGGGTGTGAGTGCCGCCGCCCTTTTAAAAATGCGCAGACGTGTCTGATGTAACCACTGGTATGACTACCAGCCATCTGACTAGCCCAGCATCCGAAAAACTTGTGGCCGGGCACCCGAAAGACACTGAGCAAGTCATTGGTTATAGCCATTCGACCAGGCCGTCAAAAAACGACAGTCAAGTCGCTGGTTATGTGCACTCCAAAACGCAGGACGAACTGCAAATCACTAACATTGGATTTCCCTATGGTCACCCCGGAAAGCATTCAACATAACATCGCGCAAGGCATGGCGACCGAACATCTAAGTGTGGTGGGCGATGATGGCACCCACTTCGAGGCGGTGATAGTCAGCGAGGCGTTTGCCGGCAAGAGCCGCGTGCAACGCCACCAACTGGTCTACCAGACCCTGGGCGACCGGATGCGCGCCGAGATCCACGCGCTGTCGATGAGGACCTTTACGCCGCAAGAGTGGCAGGAACATCAATCATAAAACCAGTCAGCCACGGATAAACACGGATGGTCACGGATAACAAGATGTATGGCACGGGTTTCATCTGTGCAAATCCGTGTTCATCCGTGGCTAAAATACTTTAGGACTATCAATGCAAAAACTGGCGATACAGGGCGGCTCCCGCCTCAACGGTGAGGTGCGTATCTCCGGCGCCAAGAACGCAGCGCTGCCGATATTGTGCGCCAGCCTGCTGAGCAGCGATTCGCTGCAACTTGGCAATGTGCCCGAGCTGAACGACATCGTCACGATGCGCAAGCTGCTGCAACAGTTGGGCGTGGCGATAGAGACGAACGGTAGCCGGATGGTGTTGTCCGCGGCGCATATCGACAAACTTGAGGCGCCGTATGACATGGTGAAGACCATGCGCGCCGCTATCCTGGTGCTGGGGCCTCTGCTGGCACGCTTCGGCGAGGCGATGGTCTCGCTGCCCGGGGGCTGCGCGATCGGCTCGCGTCCGGTGGATCTGCATATCAAGGGCCTGCAGGCGATGGGGGCGGAGATCCATATCGAGCACGGTTACATCCATGCGCAAGTGCAGGGCGGGCGCCTCAAGGGCGCTCGGATATTGTTCGACCTGGTCAGCGTCACCGGCACGGAAAACCTGATGATGGCGGCAGCTCTGGCGGATGGCGTGACGGTGCTGGAGAACGCGGCGCGTGAACCGGAGGTGGTCGATCTGGCGCATTGTCTGGTCGCGATGGGCGCCAAAATAGAGGGAGCGGGCAGCGACACCATCAGCATCACCGGCGTGGAAAGATTGCACGGTGCCAGCCATCGCATCATGCCGGACCGCATCGAGAGCGGCACGTTCCTGGTCGCGGCGGCTGCGGCGGGCGGCAACATCACGCTGACCGATGCGCGTGCCGACATCCTCGAGAATGTATTGGAGAAGTTGCAGGAGGCCGGCGCGGTAATCCGCGTGTCGGGCAGCACGATCAATCTGCAGATGATCAAACGCCCGCTGGCCGTGAACGTGCGCACTGCGCCTTACCCGGCTTTCCCCACCGATATGCAGGCGCAATTCATGGCGCTGAATGCCATTGCGGAAGGCAGCGCGATGGTGGTCGAGACGATCTTCGAGAACCGCTTCATGCACGTGCAGGAGTTGCGCCGACTCGGCGCGCAGATCGAGGTGGAAGGCAACACCGCGGTGATCAAGGGCTGCGCGCAACTGGAAGGCGCGACCATCATGGCGACCGATCTGCGTGCCTCGGCCTGTCTGGTCATCGCCGGTCTGGCCGCGCAGGGCGAGACCATCGTGGACCGCATCTACCATCTGGATCGCGGCTATGAACACATCGAGGCGAAACTGTCGGCGCTGGGCGCGCAGATACAACGCATCAGGTGAAAGGTGAAAAGTGAAATGAGGGAGCGCTTCTGCGTTTCACCTTTCACAGTATCATCTTCACGTTTCACAGCCTCACGTTTCACAGTATCATCTTCACATTTCACATTTCACGTTTTCCATCATGATAACCATCGCACTATCCAAAGGCCGCATCTTCGAAGAGACCCTGCCGTTGCTGAACGCGGCGGGCATCACCGCGCTGGAGGACCCGGAGACCTCGCGCAAGCTGATATTGCCGACCAACCGCGCCGATGTCCGCCTGATTATCGTGCGCGCCAGCGACGTGCCGACCTATGTGCAATATGGCGCGGCGGATCTCGGTGTGGCGGGCAAGGATGTGCTCAGCGAACATGGCGGTACCGGGCTGTACCAGCCGCTGGATCTTAATATCGCGCGCTGCCGCATGATGGTTGCGGTGCGCGATGATTTCGATTACGAATCTGCGGTGTGCCGGGGCGCGCGCCTGCGCGTGGCGACCAAATATGTGCAGACCGCCAGGGCCCACTTCGCCGCAAAAGGCGTGCATGTGGATTTGATCAAGCTGTACGGTTCGATGGAACTGGCCCCGCTGGTCGGGCTGTCGGACGCGATCGTGGATCTGGTGAGCAGCGGCAACACGCTGAAGGCTAACCACCTCAAGGCGGTTGAACATATCGCCGATATTTCTTCGCGCTTGGTGGTGAATCAGGCCGCGCTCAAACTGAAGCGTGTAACGATCCAGCCGATACTGGATGCATTTGCCAAAGCCATAAAAAAATAGCAAAGCGATTCGAAGAATGAACATCAGACAACTTTCCTCAAGCGCCGCCGACTTCAATGAAGAATTGACCGGACTGCTGGCATTTGAAGAAACGGCCGACGAGAAGCTCGAAGCGACCGTGGCCGGCATACTGGCGGACGTGCGCAAGCGCGGCGATGCGGCGGTGCTGGAATACACGCGCAAGTTCGACCGCCTGCCGCTGGAGAATGGCGCCGCGATGGAATTGTCGCGCGATGAATTGCGCGTCGCATTCCAAGGTTTGCCCGCAGAACAGCGCAGCGCGCTGGAACAGGCCGCGCAGCGCGTCACCGACTATCACCGCAAGCAAGTGCAAACCTCGTGGAGCTACACCGATGCCGACGGCACGCTGCTCGGGCAGCAAATAACCCCGCTGGACCGCGTCGGCCTGTATGTTCCCGGAGGAAAGGCGTCCTATCCGTCCTCGGTACTGATGAACGCTCTGCCCGCCAAGGTGGCCGGTGTTGCCGAGTTGATCATGGTGGTGCCGACGCCGGATGGTGTGAAGAATCCGCTGGTGCTGGCGGCGGCGTATCTGGCCGGCGTGGACCGCGTGTTTACTATCGGCGGCGCGCAAGCGGTGGCGGCGCTGGCTTACGGCACCGCGACCGTATCCAGAGTGGACAAGATCGTCGGTCCCGGCAATGCCTATGTGGCGGCGGCGAAGCGCCGTGTGTTCGGCATTTGCGGCATCGACATGATCGCCGGCCCGTCGGAGATCCTGGTGATCTGCGACGGACAGACCGACCCGGACTGGATCGCGATGGACCTGTTCTCGCAGGCCGAACATGACGAACTGGCGCAGGCGATCCTGCTGTCGCCGGATAAAAAATTCATTGCAGCGGTGGCGCACAGCGCGGAGCGATTGCTGCAACAGATGCCGCGCCGCGACATCATCCGCGCCGCGCTGGAGCATCGCGGCGCGCTGATCCATGTCGCCGATCTGGAGGAAGCCTGCGTGATCAGCAATCGCATCGCGCCCGAGCATCTCGAGCTGTCGGTGGAAGACCCGCAAGCTCTGCTGCCCAAACTGAAACACGCCGGCGCGATCTTCATGGGCCGCTACACCTCGGAAGCGCTCGGCGATTACTGCGCCGGGCCCAACCATGTGTTGCCGACTTCCGGCACGGCGCGCTTCTCTTCGCCGCTGGGCGTATACGATTTCCAGAAACGCAGCAGCCTGATCCAGGTCTCCGCACAGGGCGCGCAACAACTCGGCGACATCGCCGCAACGCTGGCGTCCGGTGAAGGCTTGTATGCACACGCGCAATCGGCGTTGTACCGAAAAGCCGGGACATCCTGAATATCGTTGATGATGCCGGCTTCAACGGCACAAACCCGGGCAGTTATCGTGTGCATCCGCAGCTGAGAGTGCAAGGCGCATACTGCGGGATTTATGTTTATCCCGGATTCTCCATTAGAGGCTTTCCCTATCGCAGGAACGAGCTTGCTGGCGAAGTTTTTCGCGAGCAAGCTCGTTCCTGCAGTGGGCTCGTGGCCTAATGGATTATCTGGGTTTATGCTTGTTTTGCACAGCAAGGGTAGGTCATCGGACTGTCGTCATGCTTGCCGCTTCGGTCAGCAAAAAATCCTTGAATGCCAGCGCGGCTCCGGACAGGCGTTTGTTGCTGCGGTGCACGACGTACCAGTGGCGCAGCAGCGGGAAGTGCTCGACATTGAGCAGAGCGAGGCGGCGGGTCTCCAGTTCCAGTTCGATGCTGTGCAGCGACAGGATGCCCAACCCCATGCCGGCCTGCACCGCCTGCTTGATCGCTTCGTTGGTCTCCATCTCCATGCTGATGTGCGGCTGGATCTTGTGCTCCGCGAACACGCGCTCCATCGCGCTGCGGGTGCCGGAGCCGGGTTCGCGCGACAGGAAGGTTTCCTCCGCGAGCCGGACGAACTTGACGCGCTTGAGTTTGGCGAGCGGATGGTCGGGCGCGGCGATCACCACCAGCGGGTTTTCCAGGAACGATTCCGCGCTGACATCCATGCTGTCCGGCGGCTGACCCATGATGGCCAGGTCGGTGCTGTTATCGGCGAGCTGCTTGAGCACCGCATCGCGGTTGGCGACTTGCAGGTTCACGTTGATGCCTGGATAGCGCCGGCAGAATTTGGCGAGCAGTTGCGGGGTGAAGTAGTTCGCGGTGTTCACCACCGATAGCGTAAGCCTGCCCTGTCCCAGCCCTTTCATTGCATTGAACACCGCTTCCATCTCGGTGAGCTGCTGGGTGATGGTGCGGCTGTAATGGAACAACTCGCGCCCGGCTTCGGTGAGAAATATCTTTTTGCCCATCTGTTCGAACAGCGGCAGGCCGATATGCGCTTCGAGCTGCTTGATCTGCATCGATACGGCGGGCTGGGAGAGGTATAGCTGTTCGGCGGCGCGCGAGTAGTTCAGGTGGCTGGCCACTTTCTCGAAGACTTGCAGTTGACGCAGGGTAAAGTGGAACATGGGCCGGTGCCGAGTAATCGGGGTGGCGCGATTATATCAAACTATAAGCGTTGCTTATGGTTTCAATAAAAATATTTGACTATCTCTTATATCATGACCTCTTTATAGTTGCGTCCGTTGCAAGTCGAAACCAGTGAAAATAAATCTTAAATAGAGGAGAAGTAGCTATGGATCAATCAAATCGTTATTCGGATCTGAGCCTGAAAGAGGCAGATCTGATCAAGGGCGGCAAGCACATTCTGGTGGCTTACCATATGACCCCGGCTGATGGCCATGGCTATCTGGAAACTGCCGCACATTTTGCCGCTGAGTCTTCCACCGGCACCAACGTGGAAGTGAGCACCACCGACGACTTCACCAAGGGCGTGGACGCGCTGGTTTACTCTATAGACGAAGCCAAGGGCGTGATGAAGATCGCTTACCCTTCGGTATTGTTCGATCGCAACATCACCGATGGCCGTGCGATGATCGTATCTTTCCTGACTTGTGCGATTGGCAATAATCAGGGTATGGGTGACGTGAAGTGCGCGCAAATGCAAGACTTCTACATCCCGCCCGAAATGCTCAAGCAATTCGATGGCCCGGCGATGGACATTTCCGATATGTGGCGCATTCTGGGTCGCCCGATCAAGGACGGCGGCTACATCTCCGGCACTATCATCAAGCCCAAGCTGGGTTTGCGTCCGGAACCCTTCGCCAAGGCGGCCTACCAGTTCTGGATGGGCGGCGACTTTATCAAGAACGACGAGCCGCAAGGCAACCAGGTGTTCTGCCCGATGAAGAAAGTCATCCCGTTGGTGTATGACTCGATGAAGCGTGCGATGGACGAGACCGGAGATGCAAAACTGTTCTCGGCAAACATCACGGCGGATGACCACTACGAAATGTGTGCGCGTGCAGATTTCATTCTGGAAACGTTCGGACCGGATGCCAACAAGGTGGCGTTCCTGGTGGACGGCTTCGTCGGCGGCCCTGGTATGATCACAACCGCGCGTCGCCAGTATCCTCAGCAGTACCTGCACTATCACCGCGCCGGGCACGGCATGATCACTTCGCCGTCGGCAGTGCGAGGCTATACCGCGTTCGTGCTGGCGAAGATATCCCGTCTGCAAGGTGCTTCCGGCATTCACGTCGGCACCATGGGCTATGGCAAGATGGAAGGTGGGCACGATGACCGCAACATCGCTTACATGATCGAGCGAGATTCTGCCGACGGTCCTTACTACCATCAGGAATGGCTGGGCATGAAGCCGACCACCCCGATCATCTCCGGCGGCATGAACGCGCTGCGTTTGCCCGGCTTCTTCGAGAACCTCGGTCACGGCAACGTGATCAACACCGCAGGTGGCGGATCCTATGGCCACATTGACTCCCCGGCTGCAGGCGCGATCTCACTCCGCCAAGCGTACGAGTGCTGGAAAGCCGGTGCTGACCCGATCCAATATGCGAAACAGCACAAGGAGTTCGCGCGTGCATTCGAGTCCTTCCCGAAAGATGCAGACATGTTGTATCCGGGCTGGCGCGAAAAATTGGGCGTACATAAGTAAGCTCAGGCTGTATCGAAGGAAAAATGCGCCCCCACAATGTTGGGGGCGTTTTTTTCCAAAAATGAAAACCGTTCGGACCACGCGGGTAAGTGGTGAGTATTGGGGAATAGCATGACTGAAAACGAAGTTTCGGCGAACGTTAAGAACAGCCATAAAGATCAATACAAGATCAGACGGGAACCGTTCTACCAGGCACAGGGAGATGAGGTGACGCTATATGAGGCGGCCTACGCGGCACGCCTGCCGGTGATGGTGAAAGGCCCGACCGGCTGCGGCAAATCGCGATTCATCGAATACATGGCGTGGAAGCTGGACAAGCCCCTGATCACTGTGGCATGTAATGAAGACATGACCGCCAGCGATCTGGTCGGGCGTTATCTGCTTGATGCCAACGGCACGCGCTGGCTGGATGGCCCGCTGACCATTGCTGCGCGCATCGGTGCGATCTGTTACCTCGACGAGATCGTCGAGGCACGTCAGGACACCACCGTGGTGATCCATCCGTTGACCGACCACCGCCGCACCTTGCCGCTCGATAAAAAAGGCGAGCTGATCGAGGCCCATCCCGATTTTCAAATGGTGATCTCCTACAACCCGGGCTACCAAAGCTTGTTGAAGGACTTGAAGCAATCCACCAAGCAGCGTTTCACTGCTTTCGATTTCGATTACCCGGTGGCCAGTGTCGAGACCGAAATTCTCAGCAAGGAAACCGGCATGGATAAAGCGCTATCCGCCAAGCTGGTGAAGATCGGCCAAGCTGCGCGCAACCTGAAAGGGCACGGGCTGGATGAAGGTATTTCCACGCGTCTGCTGGTGTACGCGGCGACCCTGATCAAGGGTGGTGTCGAGCCGCGCGCCGCGTGCCGTATGGCGCTGGTGCGCCCGATTACCGATGACGCGGACATCCGCGATACGCTGGATCACGCCATCGAAGCCACCTTCGCATAGCCCAGGCAGGCGTGATCATGGAAACGGTCGAGATTCCCGAGCAACTGCAACCCTATTGGACGCAGCTTGCATGCGGCTTCCCGCGTGTGGCCGAGGTGTTCCCGGATTGCATGCGCGAGGCTTTGGCAACGTTATCCCCCGACGGTGTGGCGAAGTACATCGAACACGCGCATTTTCTCGGCAAGATGGGGCGCGGTGCCGAGCCCATCCTGATCTTTCTGGAGGAGTGGCCGGAAGTTGCCAGGGAGGTGGGCGAAGATGCGCTGCCCGACATCATGGAATTAATCAGCAGGATGTGGAAATCGCCCAACGGCAAGGCGATAACGCCGTTCCTGCAATCGTTACCTGTTACTGCGCGGCGCTTGCACACGCGTGAACAGTTGCGCGCCTACTTCGCCATCGCGCTTGATCTGATGGAGCGCACCACCGGCTCAATCCACGGCATCCACCAGACTTTTCCAAGCCCAGGCCTGCCGGAGATGTTCAAGCAGGTGCCGCTGTTGCTTGCCCAGCTTTCACTGGGTGGACTTAAGAACTGGGTAGATTATGGTGTGCGCTATTACGACGACCATCCAGAGCGGCAGATTGATTACTTCAGCCTGCAATCGGCGGATAGCCGCGCGGTGTTGCAGCGCGAGCGTCATGGAACTCTGCTGGTGGATAGCGAACGCAAGCTGGATATGTATCTGCGCGGGCTGTGGAATGAAGAGGATCACCTGATACCTTACTCCAGCGCGTTCGATGAATTGCGCAAACCGATTCCCTATTTCGACAAGCTGGGCATCCGGCTGCCGGATGTGTATGACGATGCCCATGGTGTTTCCGGACTGAACCGCTATCGTGCCGCACTGGCGCATATCGTTGGACATCGCCGCTGGACCGCGGCGATATATGCCGACAACATGAGTCCTTTCCAGCGCATGGCGGCGGAGTTCTTCGAGGATAGCCGGGTGGAATACCTGGCGATGCGCGAGTATCCCGGTTTGCGCCATATCTTCATGGCACTGCACCCTGTTCCGGACGAGGACGCTTGCGATCCCGAGAAAGAATCCGGTGTGCGCCATCGCCTGACCATGTTGTCGCGCGCCATTCTGGATCCGCAGCACCCCTATAAAAATCCGCACATCATCGAGTTCGCGCAGCGCTTTCGCGAGTTGATGCAGCAAGGTGAGTCGAGCACGGAGGAGATGGCCGATCTGGCAGTCTCATTCGGGGCCAGGACGCGCCGCCAGAGCGATCAACTCGCCAAGACCCATTTCAAGGATACCGTGGTGGATTACCGCGACGACAATCGCCAGATGTGGAAATTCATCGAGGAGGGCGACGAGGAAGAGGCGTTCGACGAGCCGCGCAAGATCGAGCCGGGCGAGGAGCTCAAAGGCCTGCCGCCGCGCCATTATCACGAATGGGATTACCTCAATCAAAGTTACCGGCCGGATTGGGTAAGTGTATACGAAGCCTTGCATCCCAAGGGCAATGCCGAGGACATCGACAGGATATTGGCGAAACACGCCGCACTGGCCAAGCGTTTGAAGAAGATGCTTGATCTGCTCAAGCCCCAGGACAAGGTGCGTATCCGTTATCAGGAAGAGGGTAGCGAGCTGGATCTGGATGTCGCGCTGCGCTCGCTGATCGACTACAAGAGCGGTGCAATGCCGGATCCGCGTATCAACATGAGCCACAAGACCAGCGGGCGCAATATCGCCGTGATGGTGCTGTTGGACTTGTCGGAATCTCTCAACGAGAAAGCCGCCGGTAGCGAACAGACGGTCCTGGAGCTGAGCCAGGAGGCGGTATCACTGCTGGGCTGGGCGATCGAAAAGCTGGGCGACCCGTTCGCCATCGCGGGATTCCATTCCAATACCCGGCACGACGTGCGTTATCTGCATATCAAGGGCTTCAGCGAGCACTGGGATGATGAGGTGAAAGGGCGTCTGGCCGCGATGGACGCAAGCTACTCCACACGCATGGGTGCGGCGATGCGTCACGCGGCACACTATCTGGAAAAACAGCAGGCCGATAAAAAACTGATGCTGATACTAACCGACGGCGAACCGGCAGATATAGACAGCAAGGATGGGCGCATCCTGATCGAAGATGCGCGCCAGGCGGTCAAGGAGCTGGATCAGCAAGGCATTTACACTTACTGCATCAACCTTGATTCCAAGGCTGATGAATACGTCGCAGATATTTTCGGCAAGCAATACACCATCATCGACCAGGTCGCTCAATTGCCGGAAAAGCTGCCCACGCTCTTCATGTCCTTGACGAAGTAAAGAACAGGAATGGTGACTTTCTGCGCAGGTTAACGTCCGTATCATGCGGACGTTAAGTCGCGAAGTAACGGGCTCTCTTGTCTGGTTTGTGCAGGGCAACCCCTCAACCTGATCTTCAGCATGTTTTGCCAAAATCTGAACCTTAAACGGCGGAATTCCCGGATCACCATGCCTTTTTGCCTGGATAACCCGTTTAAAGCTAATTTAATTTGACACAGAAGTGGGTGATTGGCATAATCGCGGGTTCTGTCTGGAGGGGTGGCCGAGCGGTTAAAGGCAGCAGACTGTAAATCTGCCCTCTTATGAGTACGAAGGTTCGAACCCTTCCCCCTCCACCAATGTACTGGGCATCATTTGGTTAGTTTGTGGGCGGCTTGTTTGGCTGGCGTTGTGGCAATTGCTTGCACTGTCCGTTGCGTTGGTAGAGCTTTTGTTGGTTGAGGGCACTGCGGGTGTAGCTCAATGGTAGAGCAGAAGTTTTCCAAACTTACGACGAGGGTTCGATTCCCTTCACCCGCTCCAGTTTGTGTACCTGCCCAAGTGGCTCAGTGGTAGAGCACCCCCTTGGTAAGGGGGAGGTCGCGGGTCCGATTCCCGCCTTGGGCACCAAAGAATTTAGCGCATTAAAATTTTGTTTTTATTATTAACGCTTGGCATTGATAAGGAAAAATCATGGCAAAGAGCAAATTTGAACGTACCAAACCGCACGTCAACGTAGGGACGATAGGCCACGTGGACCATGGCAAGACCACCCTGACCGCGGCGATCACCACCGTGTTGTCGAAGAAATTCGGCGGCGAAGCCAAGGCCTACGACCAGATTGACGCGGCCCCCGAAGAAAAGGCGCGCGGCATCACCATCAACACCGCGCACGTCGAATATGAGACCGCCAACCGCCACTACGCCCACGTGGATTGCC
>JBGSKJ010000035.1:0-1707 GCA_041741275.1 Gallionella sp. | reverse complement strand
GCCGCCGCTGACGCCGACATCCACATAGCGGACGGATTGCTCGGCCAGCCTTTTGGCGCGCGCGATGTCGTCCTTGTAATACGAGTTGCCGCCGTCGATCACGATGTCGTCCGCATCCAACAGTGGCACCAGTTCAGCGATGCTGGCATCGACAACGGCGGCAGGCAGCATCAGCCACACGACGCGCGGCGCGCTCAATTTACTGAGGAAGTCCTGCACACTGGCGGCCGGGGTCATGCCTTCTTGCGCCAGCGCCTGCACCGCCTCGCTGCTACGGTCGTACACCACGCATTCATGCCCTGCTTTTTGCAAACGACGCACCATGTTTGCGCCCATCCGTCCCAATCCGATCATTCCGATTTGCATATCGTTCTCCTTGTTTGATTTTTAAATTAAATAACGGTTGTATTCTTCAAGCCAGAATTCATTCGCACGGCAACATCTCAAATCCAAGTGTTGCATTACGATCCAGATACCACTCTGCCTGCAGCACACGCGCGGCAGGCAAGTCGTCGCCCTGCGCGATACGTTGCAGCGCATCGCGCTTGGCATTGCCCGCGACCAGGAACAGCTTGTGCCGCGCCGCGTTCAGGGAGGACAGGCTCAAACTCACCCGCTCCGGCGGCGGCTTGGGTGCGCCGCTGACCGCCACGACCGGCCCTGCCGCCTGCAAGACCGCATTGCAGGGAAACAGGCTGGCGGTGTGACCGTCCTCGCCCAGACCCAGCAGCACTAGGTCGAGCGCGCCTGCGCTTGCCAGTTCCTGTGCATAAAGCGCAGCCGCGACGGCAGAACCCAGCTCCGCCGGAATAGCATGGATGTTCGCGGCGGGCACCGATGAAAGCAGGCTGTCGCGCGCCATCGTGTCGTTGCGTTTTGAGTCGCCGATCGGCAGGCAACGCTCGTCGCCGAAATAGAAATGGATGCGAGTCCACGGCAGCGACATCTCGCGCAACAGCCGATAACAACGATGCGGGGTGTCGCCGCCGGCCAGCGCGATGTTGCACACTTCCTGAGCGGCGAGTGTGTCTTCGATCAATTCTGCAATGCGTTGCGCGGCGGCTGCGGCCAGCTCATCGACATCGGCACATACGGTCATCCGCGCGGCATGCGGCAAGATGAACAGGTTCACGCCGCCTCCATGCACTGCGCGGCGAACAAGGCGGGACCGTACAACGCCGCGCGGTCGTTGAGGATGACCTTCACCGGCATCGCTTCCAGCAAGGGGCGCATGCGCCCCTTGTCGAGAAAAGCCGCCATGAATTCGCCGCGTTGCAACAAGGGCAGTATCTTTGGCACGATGCCGCCGCCGATATACAGACCGCCCAAACTCATCGTCTTAAGTGCAAGATTGCCCGCTTCTGCGCCGTACAAGCCGACGAACCATTGCAGGGTTTCTTCGCACACCTCATCCCGCTGCTGCAAGGCGGCAGTCGATATGGCTGCCGCCGCCTGTGGTCCGGACAAATCTTGTGACAGCCAGGGCGGAATCTCGGCCCTGCGTTCGCCACGCAAAAAGGCGTACAGTTCAGGCAGCGCCATGCCGGATACCACGCGTTCCCAGCTCACATGCTCTCGCTGCTGTTGCAGATGCTGCAGCAACGCGAATTCCAGCGCGTTGCGCGGACTGAATGTCGCGTGCCCGCCTTCGCTGGCGAACGGATGATGCGTGCGCCCGTCCCAATACAGCCCCGCTTCGCCCAACCC